>JASHTD010000351.1 GCA_030040725.1 Candidatus Sulfotelmatobacter sp.
GAAGCGCTTCGCGAGCCAGGTCTTTGGTAAGGATGGTTTCTTCTTTGTGAGCTTTGTTGCGAGGTGTGGTGGGCTGAAAATAATAGGTAAGAGCGCATGAATCATGATCTTGAAATTGGGCGAGTTCGTTGATCTGTTCACGAGTAATCATTCGTGATTCCACTTCCTTTCGGTAGAAATGGGATTTAAGCGGTTCCGGTTGCTTGGCGTCCCTTGAACTGCAGGGCAAAGCTGGGGGATTTTCGCAGATGATCGCGGGCCGCGGAAATCGAATGGGAAACATGCTCCGGCAGGGCCCCGGTAATAGCGGCAATTTCGTCGATGCCGAAGCCTTCGATGGCGTGCAGAATGAACGCTTCGCGCTGCGCCGGCTTGATGTCGCGCAGGGCGGAGGCGATGAGGCGCATCATTTCGTCGGACCCGACAATTTGCTCGGGGGTCGCGATGCGGCCGTCGGCGATGACCGTTTCCCCGGTGATGGATTCGTCGGGCTGGTGGAATTGCAGTTCGGCTTCATCGCTGCCTTTTACATTGCGCTTGCGGGCGGAATCTTCCAGGTGTACGGCCCCGCCATTGCTATCGTCGGGGCGGGAAAGTCGGTCGAGGGCCTTCATGGCCAGGCGGTAGAGCCAGGGCTCGAGGGCCAGGCGCTCCGGTTTTTGCTCTCCATCCCCCAGCGCTGCGGCGATGGTTTCGTCGATGACTTCATCTTTGGTTACACAGTCTGTTTCGATCAACTCGGAGGCTTCGCGAAAATAAATCTCCCGTTCGACGAAGCGATCCAACCGGGAAAGATTCGCGTTCACATAGGAGCGAATATCTTCCGCCGAAACCGAAGGCGGAAAAACCGCGGCAAGCGTCTCCTCAAAAGGCACAGAAGCATTGCGCCGCGCCACGGAGGCTTTTTGCCGCCGCGGCCAGCTATGCGCGGAGCGCAAAAGGTCCTTGTGTCTTCTGATCTGCTGCATCAATTCATCGAAGGCGGTCTTCACCGCTGCCTGTGTTGACGACGCTTTCGCCTCGGCCGCCATTTGCCCGGAAGGCAGGCGAAGATTCAAGGAAACGCTGGTACCTTCGCGCGCAGAGACTTCTTCCACCATGCCTTTCAGGTGAACCAGTTCAGGACGGAATACCTGCAGCCATTTCCGCAGCTTATCGATGTGATGTTGAATTTCTTTTTCTAGTGCGGAAGTTTTTGGAACCCGGTAACTGATGTGGACATTCATGAGCACCTCGAGCTGGCAAACGAAGCGCGCTAACCAGTGCTATCTAAGCTGATTGTACACCCGAGGAAAATATGCAAAAACGGAATCCCACAGACAATTGTGAGCAATAAACATTTTTGGGAATAACTGCGGGGTCGGATGTTAGCGTGACCTTATTTGCGCGCGGATCGACAGCAAGAATATGATGCCCGAGCCATGAAAAAGAAAATGCTTTTCGCACTGATTGTTTCTATCGTAGCCCTGAGTTGGCCGCGGGTTGCGGCTTCGCAAAGCTCCGCGGACAACGAGGCCACGAAGAAAGAAGTTGATGCCGTCTATCCGGCGGCGCACGAGCTCTACATCGATATCCACGAACATCCCGAGCTTTCTGCACACGAGGTGGAAACGGCCGCCAAGCTGGCCGAACGCCTCCGAAGCGTCGGATTCGATGTCACCGAACATGTCGGCGGCACGGGAATCGTGGCGCTGATGAAGAACGGCGCGGGACCTACGGTCATGCTTCGAACCGAGCTCGATGCGCTTCCGGTGGAAGAGAAGACTGGCCTTCCTTACGCGAGCAAGATTCACGCTAAAGATGACGCCGGACACGATGTTCCAGTCATGCACGCCTGCGGGCACGATCTGCATATGGCGGCGATTGCTGCCACGGGAACGATCATGGCTCACAGCAAAAACACATGGCACGGCACTTTGATTCTGATCGGGCAGCCGGCCGAAGAAACAATTGGCGGAGCCACGGGAATGATCGCTGCAGGTTTGTTTACGCGATTTCCAAAGCCCGACGTCGCAGTCGCGCTGCATGTGAGTAATCAGCTTCCTGCGGGCCAGGTTGGGGTGACGCCCGGCATCTACAACACCAGCGCCGATTCTTTGAAGATCACGATCTTCGGCAAGGGTGGTCACGGATCCGCGCCCAATACGGCGATCGATCCCATCGTGATTGCCGCGCGTACGATTCTTGCGCTGCAGACCATCGTTTCCCGCGAGGTAAAGCCGGGAGAGTTGGCGGTCGTTACGGTTGGCTACATCAACGCCGGAACCAAGAACAACATCATTCCCGATCACGCCGAGATGGGCTTGACCGTGCGCACCCGAAACGCCGACGTTCGCAAGCAGGTGCTGGCTGCGATTGACCGCATCACCACGGCCGAAGCCGCGGCGGCGGGCGCACCGCGCGCCCCGGAGATCGACCACTACGAAGGAACCGATTTCGTGTACAACGATCCAGCGCTGGCCTTGCGGATGAAACGCGTCCTCGAAGCTGCGCTGGGCAAACAGAACGTCGTGACAGAAGAGCCGATCACCGCCTCTGAGGATTTTTCTTATTTTGTGGAGCAGGGAATTCCGGGGTTTTACTTCAGCCTCGGCGGGGCAGATCCCCAGAAGTTCGCGGAAGCCAAGGCGAGTGGAATCCTGCTGCCATCAAACCATTCTCCGCTGTTTGCGCCAGACGTTGACCCCGCCCTGCATACCGGGATTGAGGCGGAAGTCGCGGTACTGAGGAATCTGCTCAGTGGATCGGCGGAAGACTTGCGCAAGTCGATCGCCAGCGGGTCGACGAAATCGCAATAGTCGAGGGAATTTCGGAAAATCTCAGAGCGCCGGCTTATGCGCTGATCTGCCCCAAAATCGCGCGCGCTTCGGCCGCAGGATCGGCCGCTTCGGTGATGGGTCGTCCCACCACGATGTGGCTGGCGCCGGCGGCGATGGCTTCCGCGGGTGTGACAACGCGGACCTGGTCGGCGTGACGGCTGCCGGCGGGGCGAACGCCGGGCGTGACGATGGCAAAATCGTCGCCCAGTTCGCTGCGTAGCGTCGAGGCTTCGTACGCGGAAGTGACAATGCCTCGGCATCCGTTCGCCAAGGCGAGTGCCGAGAGGCGCAGCACTTCATCTCTTACTGTTCCGCGAAAGCCCACTTTTTCCAGATCATGTTCATCCAGACTGGTCAGCACCGTAACCCCGAGCACGAGCAATGAAGGATCGACTCCGCGGGCCGCTTCCACCGCGGCACGTAGCATTTTTCCACCGCCGCCGGCGTGAACAGTCAACATGCTTACACCCAGCCGCGCTGCTTCCTGCACTGCCGCTCCCACCGTATTGGGGATGTCGTGATACTTAAGATCAAGAAATACACGCCGGCCCGAGGCCACGAGGTCCCGCACGACTTGTGGACCCTCGGCCGTGTAAAGCTGCATTCCGACCTTGTAAGTCAAAGCCGATTCGCCAACCGCCGCCACGATCTTTTGAGCGGCCGACGCGGAGGAAACATCCAGGGCTACAATCAGCCGCGAGCGCGGGTCGCTCTTCAGAAAGGAAGCAGCAGAAGTGGACGGGATGTGGTTGGGCAGTGCAGCCATCATCCCGGCCAGTGTAGAACGTTTAGGGCAGATCCGCTAGGGGATGGTTGAAGGCCACGGTCTCGTAGCTCTGCTGCTGCCCGGCGCGAGGCCTGACCAGGTCTAGGCGAACCCGCTGCAACCCCTTATGTTCGAACTTCAGAACTCGGGCTGCGCCGTAGGATAGGTCGATGATCCGGCCAGGCACGATCGGACCCCGGTCGTTTACTTTAACCACCACCGTCCTGCCATTGTGCAGGTTGGTGACACGCACATACGTCCCCAACGGCAAGGTCGGGTGAGCCGCTGTCAGGTCGAACATGTCGTAATTCTCGCCGCTGGCAGTCGGTTTGCCCTCAAAGTACTCCCCGTACCAGGACGCTGTTCCAACTTGATAGGGGGCTTTTCTAGTAGCCTGCTTGCGGTTTTCGGGCTTTTTCGTAGGAATATTGGGGGTTGAACTTGCCTCCGAGCTGTTCGGGCCCTGAGCCGCTCCCAGGCCGACGATCACCGCAGCGATCATCAGTCCTTGAGCCATACGTCTCTGCATTCAGTTCTCCTCGCATCTCAAAAGTTTCCCCTGGCGCTAGGTTCGTCGTTAACGATCTATAAATGGTAGAGAGTGGGGTAGGCGTTGTCAACCCGAAAGTGATGGGTCTATGGTGATCGGATAGTAATCGATGTCTCACGTAACCTATTGTTAATTATAGGTAATGTTAATCATCTGACTGAAAACAGATAGTTTATGTGTTTATATATAAGTAAATACCAAGCGGCGGGTATCAAACGGGAATTATTCATCCTCAATGAATTCAGTAACTTGCAGCAAACTGTTCATAAGTTGTTTATTGCCGGCATTTTAGGTAAAAGGTTGCTAGGGCGATTGCCATATTTTTCGGACTGGAAGGCAAGAGCCCAGTTGGCATCAGTTTTTGGGTTGACGTATTGGCCATCGAATGATTGCCATTAGATATTTGCCATTGGACTAGGAGTTATGAGCGACAAACCACCGGTCGTCCTCACCGTAGCCGGCTTTGACCCATCCTCTGGGGCAGGCGTTACGGCAGACATCAAGACCATCGCCGCCCATGGCTGCTATGGAGTGGCCTGCATCACCGCCATGACTGTCCAGTCAACCACCGGAGTTCGCCGGGTCGAGGCGGTCGATCCCGGGTTAGTCACTGAAACGCTCGAAGAGCTGGCGACTGATCTGCCGATTGCCGCCGTTCACATCGGAATGC
This sequence comes from Candidatus Sulfotelmatobacter sp., assembly GCA_030040725.1. GTDB lineage: Bacteria > Acidobacteriota > Terriglobia > Terriglobales > Acidobacteriaceae > Sulfotelmatobacter. The sequence continues at coordinate 4,806 of JASHTD010000351.1, forward strand.
TGGGTACCGCAAAGATCGTCAAGGCTGTTGCCGAGTTTCTTGGTAAGCGAACCGGCAAGTCCAAGCTGCCAAACGTGGTTTTGGACCCCATCCTGAAATCGTCTTCCGGAGCAGAACTTCTGGACACCTCGGGAGCGAAATTGTTGATTGAAAAGCTTATCCCGCTGGCGGATGTAATTACTCCCAATGTAGATGAAGCGGCCGCGTTGACTGGCCGAAAGGTCTCGGACCTTGAGGAAATGAGAGCTGCAGCGGCCAAGCTGCACGAAATGGGATCGCAGGCGGTGGTAATTACAGGTGGGCATCTGGAAAAGGCAATGGACCTTCTGAGCTTCCGAAGCAAGCGCGGACTTGAAGAGGAGGTCTTCAAGGCGGAACGGCAAAAGTCCAATTCTACCCACGGAACCGGATGTGCCTTCGCGACTGCGATTGCCTGCCATTTGGCAATGGACCGGGGTTTAGCCGAAGCAACTTTGCTGGCGAAGACGTATGTCACCGCCGCGATCGCTGCCGGGCATCCTTTGGGTCGCGGCACCGGGCCGGTTCACCATCTCTATCGGATGCATGAGCAGCGCCGCGCCGGCGGGGTTGGAAATTGATCTTTGGAAACTGATCTTAGGTCTTAGCCTGCTGATCTTAGCCCGAAGATGCGTTTGACTATGCAGGTTTCTGCAAGGTCATGGCTTTCGCCAGGTTCTGGACGATTCTGCGTGGCTTTTCCTGATAGGTTTTTTCGGCTTTTGCTCTGCAAGCAGCAGAGGAAAAAAGAAGCAGGAATCCTTCCCAGCTATTCGTTATCCCCATGCCCGCCGGAGGGGGGCTTGAGGAGAATGCCGGCCACAAAAGAAGCAGTAGCGGCCAGCAGCCATTCCAGCCGCCACATCTGGATCGCTTGAAATTCCGCTAGATTCGATGCCCTATAGAAGAAGCTCACACAGAGTGCTCCGGCAACGCAGCCCAGACCGATGAAGAACGCGATCAGCGATGCGGTCGGCAGGCCCACCCGGCGCTTAATCTCGTGAAAGTGCAGATATTGCAGCCAGGGAGGCAGTGAGGTCTTGCGGAACGATGAGGTCAGGTCCAGCCATGGCCGGAGTCGCGCTTGCGTCTTAACCCATAGCTCGCCGATGCCACGAGATCCGCTGTTCAACTCGCTGATTGCTGGACGGGGCTGGCCGCAGGTGTGGCAATATCTGGCGCCGATCAAGTACTCGGTGCCGCATCCGGCGCAGGCTTCCGCCAGACTTTGCGCCCCTGTCGGAAGATTGGCCTCAGGGGAAGGTTCCCGCAGGACAGGCGACTGCCAGAAGTCCTGTTGGGCATCGTGGACAAACTCAGCCATAAAAGATCGATTGGGGGGAGGGCGCATAATTCGAGAGGCAAGCCATAAGCCAAACTCGTGGCAGCAGAATTTCGTTTTGATTCAGATGCTTCCGATTTTTCATATCCCATGTGAACCTTCCACTCGCGCAAATATTACCCGAACCGTCGCGTAAAGATGCCCCGGTTACTCCGGTTTTTCTCCTCGCAATCGCAAAGATCGTAGGCCTTCCGGAATCCCGGCTCTGGCGAGTCGCGTGCCCTGCCGTGTAATGGTTTTGGTCCGCCTCGTGCTTCCGGGAATTCGGTTAAACTGAAATTCAAGACTCCTTGAACTTGGAATGCCTTTCCGCCAGAAATCTTCGGGCAACTCTGTCCTCCGATCTTGGCTCACCCTGCCGGTGATTTTCTGCCTGCTGTTCGCCCATTCGGCCGCGCAAACGAACTCTCCAAATGCTGATCCCGCCGTTGCGGGCTCTCTGAAAAACGATCCTCTGGCCGCCGCGGCTTTCGACCACTTCTACAACATGGACTACGACCGCGCAGTGGCGGAGTTCGAGAAGGTGCTGGAGCGCCATCCGAACGACCCTGAAGCAGTCAATCACGTTCTTATGGCGGTGCTTCTGCGCGAACTTTACCTCATGGGCGCGATGAGATCCGGCGAGTACGCCAATGACAGCTTTATCGGCGAGGCCCACCGTCCGGCCGATCCGAGGGTAAAGGAGCAGATCAAGCAGTTGGTTGCGCGCGCCGAAGCGCTCGAAGAGCAGGAGCTCAAAGCGAATCCAAACGATGTGAATGCGCTTTATGCGCGCGGCGTGAGCCGCGGCCAGTTCGCGCTGTATACCGCGCTGGTCGAGCGGGCATGGTTTTCCGCGCTGCGTAATGCGGTCGGTGCGCGGCGCGATCACGAGCGCGTACTCCAGCTGGATCCGAATTATGTGGATGCCAAGCTCGTGGTCGGCACGCACTATTACGTCATAGGCAGCTTGCCCTGGAGCGTGAAAGCGGCCGTGGCCCTCATCGGCCTGAGCGGCACGAAAGAAAAAGGCCTGGAATATCTGCGGCAAGTGGCCGACAGCAACACCGAAAACAGCGTCGACGCCCAAGTCGTGCTGAGCCTGTTTCTGCGCCGCGAGCATCGCTATGACGAATCACGCCAGCTCATGCACCTTCTGGCGGAACACTATCCAAGGTGTTATCTCTTTCCGCTAGAGGAAGCCAATTTGCTGCGCGCCGCAGGACACACTTCCGAAGCTGCCGTTATGTATCGCAAGGTCTGGCAGAACGGCCGCGAAGGCAAATACGACAAGCTTCATTACGAGCTTGCCGCCTTCGGCCTGGGCGAATTGCTGCGCAGCCAGAAGGATTACGCCGGGGCCGCATCCGCCTATGAACTCGTGAGCGAACTGTCGGATCCTGATCCCGAGACGCTGCAGAAATCTAATCTCGCCGCCGGCGAAATGTACGATCTGCTGCAGAAGCGCGATCTGGCGATGAAGAAATATCAGTCCGTGCTTGCCGAAAACGCCAGCACCCCTCCCGCCGAGCAGGCCCGCAAACTCATCAGGCAGGCGTATCGCGAATAGCGGGCTCCCGCTGCCATCCTGAGCGCAACGAAGGATCTACGCATCTCCCGCCGCAGTTTCGGCGGGTGTGGTTCAGCTCGCGCCTTCAGTGCATCTCGGCCGAACCTGCACGCCCCTGATTCGCCGCATCCTCACTCGCTGGAAGGCCGAAGGCGTAGACGTTGTTGTCGAGGGAGCCTACAAACACGGTGCCATTGGCCACGGCGGGCGAGGAGTCCACAT
>JASHTD010000383.1 GCA_030040725.1 Candidatus Sulfotelmatobacter sp.
AATGGCGAACGCACCGAAGCTCTTACCGACAATTATCAGAAACTATCTTTACGAGGGCGCCACTCGGCCAATCACTGGATGACGGTGCAGATCGAGGAAGTCGACGATGATGGATTAGTCGGAAGTACCGTAGAGCCTGCCGTTTGGAATTCTTAGCCCCTAATCTTCACTCCCGGCTACGTTGGTACGATGACGTCCTACGGGCGCATCATTTCGTTGTCCTCGTGCTCTAGAATGTGGCAGTGCCAGACGTAGCGGCCTGTGTATCCCTCGAAGACAGAACTATAGTGCCGCAATATTTCAGCGCGGTTGCGGCAATGTTAAATGAAAGTAAATCGGGGCGACACCCGGCTGCGCGGTTTCGCTGGAATTTTCTGCTGATTGCGCACGGGAGACGGAGTTGATGTACCAGGCACAGAGCAGATTTAGGAGTTTGTGTGCAAGACGGGGGAAAAGTTCACCGGATTGAGTTGTGGGCGCCCCTCGCGCCGCGCGAATGGCGCTGCAGAAAATTACATGATTTTCCGGCTACGATTTTCCCAGAGAACCGCAGCGATTACTGCCGCTGTAAAGTTTCGTCGATTACTGCCTTATCGCCTCGATCCAAAGTGATCACTTTGTGGATCGGCGCATAGCCAGTGAGCGTGATGTCAATGACGTAATTGCCGGGATCGAGCATGAATTCAACCGGCGATTCTTTGTCCAGCATGTGCTCGTTCACGGCGACCTGCGCGCCTTTAGGCTGCGTTTTGATGCTGACCATGCCCATGCCCGCGGCTTCTTTGCTGCCGAACAGACGTTTCATTTTTCCGACCGTCCGGATGTCGTCGACATTGCCCAGCGCTCGCAGGGAGGGCGCAACGTTGGTTGTCTGTCCGAGATTGAATTGTGCATTTGCGGTCTCGTCAATGTAGCCGCTCTTGCGCAACATTACGACGTGTTGCCCCTGGCTCACGGGAACCTGCGCCGGCGTGACCCGGCTGGTGTTCTTGCCATCGATATAGATGCTCGCGCCAGCAGGCGTACTCGAAACAGCCAGAGTTGCCACCAGTTGCGAGAGATGGGTCTGCACGAAAGACTTGCTGCCGGAAGTGACATCAACCACACGACTATCTGCAGAGAACCCTGATTTGGTCACCGTAACCCGATGCTGTCCGGGAGACAGACCCGAGAGGGTCAATGGCGTCACCCAGGACACGTCGCTTCTTCCATCGACTTGCACTTGAGCGCCTTGCGGAACCGAATCGATTGCCATCTGCCCCGGTACAACTACACCAGCGGCAACTGCGCCTCTCCGTTTGTTGGCTTTCTTTCCTTTTCGCGCTGCGGCGAGGCTGTGGGCGGGCGCTGGCTCTTCTTCCACTTCGGGCGCAGCGGGCTGAACTTCCTGCTGCTCCGGCGCTTGTGCTACAGGCTGAGCGGGCTGCTCTTGAACCGGCTCCGCCTGAACTGCCTGCGGTTGAACCGCCTGGGGTTGGGCTGGCTGGCTCTGCGCCACTGGTTGGCTCGGCGCAGGTTGCGGCGCTTCAGTCACCACTGGACGTGGCGTATCGCCGTCATTATTCAAACTGTTCACGTGCCAAACCAGCGCGACCGCGATAATAAGAATCAACACAGCGGCGCCGGCGATCGAGTAGATCATCAACTGCGGCGGTACGTTCTTGATTTCTTTGATCGCCTTCTGAGCCGCCTCGCGAGCTTGAACTTTCGGTTTCTCCGGTTCCGCACCTTCATAAGCGGTCACACTTGGGGCATGACTAACTGGTTGCTCGAAAGAAGAAGGCGGCGGAGGCGGAGGAATATAAACTTCCTTGAGCGGAGGCAATTCCGTCATCTCCGAGAAGCTGACGCCGCCACTGTTCCGTGCAGGCCCCTCGGCCATCATCGGATCAACCGCAATTTTCGGACCCTCGGCTTGCGGTTCATCGACCGCAGGCTCATCAACGGACGCAGACATCGAGGCTGACGGCTGCGCGCCAAAGCCTTGACGAGTCGGCGACCCTGCAAATGGGCTTTGGGCCTGGGGTCGCTGTACACTCGATCCCCCTCGTCCGGATGCGGAGGCAGCAGCCGCGACTTTTCCCGGGGCAGCTGGAGTGCCAGGCTTGCCTTGCATCGGCTGACTCGGAGGCTGCGGCGGCGCGGGTGCGTTTGCCGGCTTAGCCACAGGAGTCGTTGGAGCTCCAACGAATTTCGCCTGGTTTGCGGCTTTCACCGCATCTGGAACTACGGTCCCTTTTACCGGAGCTTTCTTACCCCCCTGGGGTTTCGATTCTTTGCATCTTTCCAGATCGTCCAACATTTCCCGTCCGGTTTGATAGCGTTGCGCCGGATCCTTGGCCAGCGCCTTCATAATGAGTTCACTCAGCACAGGGTGAACCTTCTGGTTTACTAGCGTGGGAGCCGGTAACGTATCTTCGAGGATCGATTGCCGAAGTGAAGCAGCATCCGTCCCATTGAACGCCATGCTGTCGGTGACCATTTCGTAGAAGATCGCCCCCAGGCTGAACAGATTGGACCGTGCATCCGCCGCTTCACCGCGCGCTTGCTCCGGCGACATATAGTGCAAAATGAGAGGCACATCCGCCATTTGATCGGTGAACTTGCCCACACTCGACAACCCATATCCGAGAACTCTGACCGTCCCATCCCAGCCGCACATAATCTTCGCCGGCTCCAAACTGTAGTGGACGGCGTTCAGCGAGCGCGCGTAATCAAGACCATTGCACACCTGCCGGCCAATATCGAGCAGGTCCCAAATGGAAAATCCTTCTTTGCGCGCCAGCATTGTCGCGATACTGTTGCCCTGGATGTATTCCATGGCGGCGCAGAACTGCCCATCAATTTTTCCCGCGCCAAACACGGGAGCGAGATTGGCATGGCTGAGCCCTTTGGTGGTTTCTGCCTCTGCCAACAAACACTGTTCCAACTCGCCGGCACGCGGGCCAAACGCCGAGAGTTGAATCACCTTCAATGCGACCGTCTGGCCGCTCTGCGGATCGTTAGCTTTGTAGACCGCGCCGGTCGCGGATTTCCCCAATTCACTCAGAATTTCGAAATGGCCGATTTTCGTAGACATAAATCCCGTGCCTCACCCCAGACGACTGCCTGCCGTTCGATATTCAGCCGAGCAGATTAAATCACGTGCAGACTGGGCTTAGGATATCTCTCCTAAAGTACGGGATCGAGTTACCGAAGTACTGTGAATAGAGAGGATGGAAGGGCCAAAAAGGCGAAGGCAGGCACAGCTGCATGCATGCAAAGGTTCACGCACACTGCAGCCGTTAATTCAGCGAAATAATTACAATGAAACCAACCTCCGCTACTGGTGAGCGGAGATTGGCAGTTCCGCACCCAATTCTGCTTCAGGCTCCGCCACCCACTTCCAGGCTCGGCGCCCACTCTCGAGAATCACGGGTGAAGCTTCTCCGTAGGCTACCAGGCGGTTTAGCACCGTGGTGACAGACGCCATGGGATCTTTGTGGCGAGCCAGCATCGCTGCCGCTTTCTGCTGGATGCAGTCGCACACATCGCGTGCGGTCAAAGCCCGCTTGGCCTCCATCAGCGCCATGCGGCAGGCCTTGGTAAAGCCAGGCTGCCGTCCGCCGCTTTTTCGATCCAGAAGTTCAAGCAGATCGTCGCTTAAAACTTCATCGCCGAATAAATTCGCCAACCCGGCAATCGTCTGTTTGATAGTACCGATCCGCCGCATAACTTCCGCCCTTTGCTGCAGAAGCTCGCGCAGTTCCTCGTGAGCCTGCCTGACGACCTGCTCCACATGGCCGCTGCCGTTATTGGGGATAGGTTTCATGCTGGGGATGGCTCTCATACTGATTATGTTCTGCTCCAACTGCATAACTCCTCCGGTGACTCGATCGGTGGGTGCCCACAAAGTTCTCCGCTCTATTTCATACGCAAGAACCCCGGCACCTGTTCCGTGAATTTCACGGATTTCCAAACCTGCCCCTGATTGGCCAGAGCCCTCAACTCTGACGTATCAGGTCGCGATTGGTTAGCGAATGATAGCGATCAGAAGCATCTACGTCAGTCGTTGAGTGATAAATGACTCAAGGCACACCACCCCAAAATGGAACAGTCTTATTTTGGGATTCCTAGTCCACTTCATTGGTTGTCTCGCCTGCCGCCAGAACGACCCGCGGTTGCAAACCTTCCGATGTGAAAGAGGTACGCCCAAAATAAGTTGTCCGCCATTGCCCAACTCGCCCCCTCCCTCTTGCGCGTGCTGCTTGTGGGCAGTCAGGAAGAGGATTTTTTTCTTATCCGGGAGATTCTCGAACGCAATCGTGTTTCCCTCCCGGCCAATCTCGATCATGCGAGATCAATCGATGAAGCCAAGGAAATGTTGACCCAAAGCGACTACGGCCTGGTCTTGTTTCAACATGAAACCGGAGATGCCGCCGTCAACCTTCTTTCCGAGTTCGCGTATAGCAGGGGCGCTGCCCCGTTCGTGATCCTGACCGAACACGCCGACGAGAATGCTGTGGCCGAAATCATTCAATCCGGCGCCTCTGACTGCATGGACCGCTCGCAGCTCAACGGGGCGAATCTGGTTCGCACCATTCGCTGCGCTCTTCGCCTGCACTCCACACAGCAGCAGCGCCAGGCGGCCGAACAGTCGCTGCGTAAATTATCGTGCGCAGTCGAGCACTCGGCCGATACCATTCTGGTGACGAACGGCGAAGGCATCATCGAATACGTGAACCCTGCTCTCGAAAGCATTACCGGCTATTCTTTGGCGGAAATCATGGGCGAGAACCAGGGCATCCTCAATTCGGAGCTTCAAGTGCCGTTGCTATACCGCGAATTATGGGAAACCATTCGCGTAACGGATGGAGCGCGCAGCCTCGCCGTGAAGCGGAAGAAAAATGGGGAGGTTTATTACGCCGAAGAAAGTATCAGTCCCATTCACAATGCCGACGGCAAGATCACCCATCGTGTTTATAACGGCCGCGATCTTACAGAACGGCTGCGCATTGAAGCTGAGCTCGTCCAGTCGCAAAAAATGGATGCCATTGGCCGTCTGGCAGGTGGCGTCGCCCACGACTTCAACAATCTTCTCACTATTATCACCAGCTACTCAGAATTGGCTCTCGATTCCATTTCCGCAGGCAGTCCTGCGCAAAGCCGGGTTCAGGAAATTCTTTCGGCAGCGCATCGCGCGGCCGAGTTAACCCGGCAATTGCTGGCTTTCGGTCGGAAACAGCCACAGGCCTTACGGGTGGCCGAGCTGAACCCGGTTGTTGGCTCGATCGTAAGAACCCTCAACCGGCTCATCGCAGAAGATATCGAACTGGTGTTTCAGCCCGGTGCAGACTTGGGCAGAGTCCGTCTGGATCCAGTGCAGATCGAACAGATTCTTATGAACCTCGCGGCCAACTCGCGCGATGCCATGCCGCAAGGCGGCCGATGCACCATCCAAACTTCCAACGTGCAACTCGATCAGGAGTATGTTGATCGCAAGCGCGCCATCATCCCGATTGGAAGGTATGCGGTGATAACCGTGACCGACACGGGCAGCGGCATTCCTACCGAACATTTGCCCCACATTTTCGAACCTTTCTACACCACCAAACCTTCCGGCAAAGGCACAGGGCTAGGCCTCGCCACGGTCTATGGCATCGTTAAACAAAACCATGGCTTTGTCTGGGTCTACAGTGAACCGGGGCTGGGCACCACGTTCAAGATCTACCTGCCGTGCGTTCCCGACCGGCCGGCAGCAACGGTGGTCGCGGAAGCCGGTGACAACGAAAAATTCAGCGGTACAGAGACTGTGCTGCTGGTGGAAGATGAGCGTTCGCTGCGCCGCGCGGCTGTCGAATTTCTCAGCCTGCGCGGCTACACCGTCCTCGAAGCTCAAGACGGTCTAGAGGCCTTATCGATTACGCGCACTCACGCCTCGCCCATTCACTTGACCGTGACCGATGTCGTAATGCCGCAGATGAGCGGTGGAGAACTGGCGCGTGAACTGGAAAGGCTTCGTCCGGAAACCAAACTTCTCTTTCTCTCCGGCTATCCTGGCGAAACAGTGGTGGACCACAAGGTTTTCGAAGCCGACGGCAACTTCCTCCAAAAACCCTTCACTTTGAACCAACTCGCCAGGAAAGTGCGGACTGTCCTTGACCACCAGCCCGATATGATTGCGAACGCGACGACACAAAGCGGCGCCTCGCTGCGCTGCTAGCGCTGCACCGGCTTAAGCTTTCCATTTTTCAGTTCGAATGTTTCTCCACGCCACACCACCGCGCGCCCACCAAGACTCGCAATCCATACTGCAACCGCGATCAGATCGCGCAGCGGAATCAGCCAGCAATATCTCCAGACCTGACGGTCGCGCAGAACCGTACTCCCGACCGCGAAGGCAACTGTCAGGCGAAGAATCGACGCAATCGCCAGCGCCGCCCACGACCAAATCGCTCCTTGACTTGCCACCACGGCTAGCAGCGCCCAAAACATGCCGAACGTGGAGATCAGGCCGAAGTATCCGCCCGGCCGCGCATCACGAACTCCGCGCGCCCAACGCATTTGATGCGCGAAAAAGTCCCGCAGCCGGTACCGCGGCAGAAACGTCTCCACCACCACATCGGAGAGCTTCACCTTCAATCCAAGATCGGCGATGCGTTTGCCCAGCTCGTAATCATCCGCGAGATAGTCGACAACCGATTCGAATCCTCCAATGTTCTTCAAGTCCGCGCGCCGAAAAACCAGCGTGGAACCCAATCCGAAGCCAATTCCGCTCTCCAATTGTTTCGCCGCGAGCACCCCCGCGCAAAAATCCGTGCCAATCCCCAGCGCCTCCAGCCGCGATCCCAACGTCGGCCCAGCAATTCCACGGTAAAGGCAGGTCACCATCCCGATTTTCGAATCAGCCAAAGGGGCAATTACGCGCCGCAAGTAATCCTGCTCCACTCGAATGTCGCCATCGTTTACGATCAGGTATTCGTTCTTTGCTGCATTCAGCATCTGGGCAAGATTGCTGACTTTCCTATTGGTGCCGAGAATCTCGGGACACACCACAAGCGAAATCATTCCCGGACGGAACTCCCTCATCAATTTTCGTACGACTTCGACCGCTGGATCGTTCGCATCGCTCACTCCAAAAATGACTTCGTGCTCGGGATAGTCCTGCCGGCATTGGCTGCGGAAGCTTTCATACATTTCGGGATCGACGCCCTTGAGCGGTTTCAGAATCGAAATCGGCGGGAGGAATTCTGGCCCATCTTCCGCTGCGCTCCGATGCTCTTGCAGAAACTTCGCCGCGCCCCAGAGGCAGAGCAGGTAATAGAGGGAACTCGAGACTACGCCGGCCGCCGCGATAATTTCAATGATTCTGAGGATGCCGTATGTCATGCGCGAGCGCCGAGATCATTCGTAACGCAACGCCTCGATCGGATCGAGGTTCGCAGCCTTCCACGCAGGATAAATTCCAAAAAGCAATCCAACACTGGCTGCCGTCGTGAAACCAAACATGACCCAGAACGCCGACATTCGCGCCGGCAGCGCCGGCCACAGCGCGGGAATCACCCAGACAATCAGAGCGCCGAACAGAATTCCGATTACTCCGCCGACCGCGGTCAGAATGATGGCCTCCAGAGTGAACTGCAGAAGAATATCCCGCTTGCGCGCTCCGATGGCTTTGCGCACTCCGATTTCGCGCGTCCTCTCGGTCACGCTCACCAGCATAATATTCATCACGCCTACGCCGCCGACGATCAGACCAACACTCGAAATCGCGAA
>JASHTD010000384.1 GCA_030040725.1 Candidatus Sulfotelmatobacter sp.
GAATCCTGAATCGTCAGTTCGATGCCATGAGTGCGGGCGATCTCGCGAAAATTCTCTTCGGCATCGTGAAGAAGTTCGGCGGGGGGCACGGATTCGGCGTCGAAGCGAGTCTCGCCGGATTCGACGCGGGCAAGAGTCAGCAGATCCTCGGTGAGGCGCGACATGCGGGCGGAATTCTTGCGAATGATTTCCAGAAACTCGCGCGTGGGAGCGCCGTTCTCAGGTGTAGTGTCGAGCAAAGTCTCGGCGTAACCCTGGATCGAAGTAAGAGGTGTGCGCAGCTCGTGAGAAACGTTAGCGATGAAATCGCGGCGAGTTTTTTCCACGCGCTCGGTTTCGGTAAGATCGCGCAACACCGCGACCGCACCGCCATCGGGCAATGGCGCGGCGGTTACGTCAAACGCGCGGCCCGGAACGATAGAAGTGGCGCGGGCAGTTTTCACTTCGCGAGAGTTGGTCGCCTCCTTGACGGTGGTTAGAAAGTCGGGATCACGAATGGTTTCCACGACCGGCTGATGCAGGCGCGTGCCTTGCGGGACAAGGCGGTTCATGGGACGGTTCGCCCATTGCACAAGGCCATCAGCGCTTACCGCTACGACGGCATCCTGCATGCTGTTGAGCAAGGTCTCGAGTTGCCGCTGGCTCGACTGGACGGCGGCAAAGCTGTGCTCGACGCGTCGCGCGGTCTTGTCTATAGCGCCGGCTACGCGGCCAATCTCGTCCTGCGAAGTTTCGTGAACACGCGCCTGAAGATCGCCTTCCGCAATGCGGGCTGCAACCTCGACGATGCGCTCGAGGCGGCGAGCGCTCCATTGAGAAGCAAATGCGGCGACGAGAAGCGCCAGTAGGAAAGCAACTGTTGAAGCCGAAGCCAGCCTGCGGCGCACCTTCGTGGAGATTGCCTCCACGTCTGAGAGCGGATAAGCAAGGCGAACCGCTCCGCCGGAAATCGGGACCGCGGTAAAGAGAAAAGGAGTTCCTATGGTTGCGCTGCGCCGTTCGGCGATGCCGATATTGCCGGAAAGCGCTGCCTTGAATTCCGGCCAGGAAGCCGCACTCTGCAGATCGGAGGGGGCGGTCTCGGAATCGGCCAGCACCCTGCCGGCAGAATCGATCACGGTGACACGGGCGCCGGCGGCTTGCCCTTCCTGAGCTGCAATATCCGAAAGCGAATGGCTACGGTCGGTTTCGACACGGTGCGCGAGCAGTTGCGTTTTCTGGGTGAGATTGCGCTGGATTTCCGTGCGCAGAGAGGCTTCCCAGGCGCCACCGATCATAACGTCGAAAGTCACGGCGGCCGCGACGATCACGACCACAAAAGCCGCCAGCAACTTGAAGAAAATCCGATTTCTCACGTGAGTCTCACGCCGGAACGCCTTTCAAACTCCTTCAATTGTCGCCGCAATACCTATTTCGGAGCTTCGAAGCGATAGCCCGCGCCGCGCACGGTCTTAAGATAGCGCGGATTTTCCGGATCGGGCTCGATTTTTTCGCGAATGCGGCGGACATAGACATCGACGGATCGCGGAGTCACGTATGAGGTGTCGCGCCACACGGAATCGAGGAGGTGATCGCGCGAAAAAACCCGGCCCAGGTGGCGGGCAAAATAATCAAGCAGGCGAAATTCCGTCGCGGTGGTGGGCACCGTTTCACCACGCACAGTGAGGATCATGGCAGCAGGGTCGATGATGATCTCGCCCACCGTGAATGGGCTGGCTGGAAGCGGGCGCTCGAAGCGGCGTAGCACGGCTTTGACACGGGCAACAAGTTCCCGCGGACTGAAGGGTTTGGCAATGTAGTCGTCGGCGCCGAGTTCGAGCCCGAGAACCCGATCGGCTTCGCTGCTTTTCGCCGTCAGAAAAATGACCGGCACGGAAGCCAGCCCGGGAGTCTGGCGGACGGTGCGGCAGAGTTCGAGTCCGTCTTTGCCGGGAACCATAATATCGAGCACAAACAGGGCCGGCCGCTGCCGCTCCGCGTCGGCGATTACGTTTGAGCCGGCGGCGTACATGCGAACCGCAAAACCCTCGTTCTCCAGGTGGTGACGTACCAGGCGGGAAATATCGGGATCGTCCTCGACGACAAAGATGCTGGGTTTCACAATCTCATTGTAACGAAGGCTGCAGGCCGTCGAATACTGGTTCGGCTTACAGGGAGCCACTTTTCATCGGATTGTAACAATCGAGATGCGGCGGGTATTAAGAAACGCAGAAGAACCGCATACTGCGAGCTAGCTCGGCAAGACAATTAGGTTGCCGGCGGAATCGAGGTGGAAAAGTTTCCCCGGTGAGACGACCGTCGTCGCGCTGTATTCGGTGATGATGGCTGGACCAGTGTATTTTTTGGCGCGTTGGAGATCGTCGCGGGAGTAGATGCCCGTGGAGCGTTGCTTGTCCTCGAACCATACCGGCTTCTTTATCAGCGCCAACCTGCTGAGCTTGCCTGAACAATCAGACGCGGCCCAATGGTTCATCTTACCTCGATTCGGCTCCGCCGTAATGGAAGCGCGCAGACGCACGGTAACAATCTCGATTTCTCGCTCTTCGTGAGCGTAACCGTAACGCCGCCGATGCTCTCGATGGAAATCGGCTAACAATTTCCCAGTGAAAGGAATATTGAGTTCGTGTCCCTGGCCGCGATAGCGCAGGTCGGCGCTGCGTTTAAAATGCACCTTCCCGGGCCACGCCTCGCGCTGAAAATCCCTAGCGGCTTGCGCTTCCAGTCCAGAAAACCCCTTTGTCAAAGGGTCCTCCGGCGGTTTGCCGGTACAGCTCAACAAAATCGTGCGCGAATAATCCTTCACCACGTCGCTAGCAAGAATTCCGAGAGCGGAAAGCGCACCGGGCATGGCAGGGACAATAACGGTTGGGATGCGAAGGGCCTCGGCGAGAGCGCAGGCGTGCAAGCCTCCTGCCCCGCCGAAGGCCACTAGAGCAAAATCGCGGGGATCGCGGCCACGCTCGATCGAAACTACGCGAATTGCTTTCTCCATCGTGGCATTCACCACGCGAATCACGCCCTCGGCAAATTTTTCGAAAGTGAGCCGGCTTCCTTGCCGCTTAAGCCACTCGCTCGTGATATGCCGAGTCCGATCAAGATCGAGTGCAAAGTTGCCGCCCAAAAAACGAGTAGGCTGCAGGCGGCCGAGTAAAAGATTGGCATCGGTCACGGTCGGCTGCGTGCCGCGTCCGTAACAGATGGGACCAGGATCGGCCCCGGCGGATTCTGGGCCTACGCGAAGAGCGCCGCCAGCATCGAAACGGGCAAGGGAGCCACCACCTGCGCCGACGGTGTGAATGTCGAGCATGGGGATGCCGATGGGGAGTCCGGCAATTTCTGCCTGGCCTGCGGTCGCGAGATCGCCTTCGACCAGAGAAACGTCGGTCGAAGTACCACCCATATCGAAGGCGATGATGCGCTCGAATCCGCTGCGCCGTGCGGCCGCCGCCGAGCCGACTACACCGCCGGCGGGTCCGGAGAGAACGGTGCGGACAGGTTCGCGCGCGGCTGACGCCAACGACGTAATGCCGCCGCTCGATTGCATGACAAAGATGCGAGGATTCCGGGCGCGGCGTTCCAGGTTTTCCAGATAGCGCTGTATGACTGGCTGCAGATAAGCGTTAATGACGGCCGTCGACGTACGCTCATACTCGCGGAATTCGGGCAGAATTTCGTGGGAAAGCGATAGCGGGATGCCGAGCCGCCGAAATGCATGCGCAACCGCCAATTCGTTTTGCGGATTCGCAAAAGAGAAGATGAGCGAGATTACTATCGACTCCGGCTTTTCTGCCGCGATCTGCGAAACTAAAGATTCCAGCTGAGCAGGCTCGGGCGCGCTGAGTAGTTCACCATCACTGGCAACGCGCTCCTCCACTCCAAAACGGAGATCGGCTGGAACCAGCGGCTCGATGCGGTCAAAGAAAAAATCGTAGAGCTTGGGGCGCGCCTGACGGCCGATTTCAATCGCATCTTCGAATCCCGAAGTCGTAACGAGAGCAGTCCGCGCGCCCTTGCGCTCGAGCAGTGTGTTGGTGCCAACCGTGGTGCCATGCAGGATGATGAATTCGCCTTCATGAACAATTTTGCCAAGCGCCTCAAGAATCGCTTGGGAAGGATCGGCAGGCGTCGAGAAGACTTTCAACATGCGCAATTGGCCGCTGGCAGGATCAACCCAGACGCAGTCGGTGAAGGTGCCGCCGGTATCGATGGCGATACGAAGTGGTTGTGAGCGGCGAGGCATGAGCAGGATCAGGAAAGCTAGGGTAACATCGCAGAATCTTCTCGAAAACAATCTTTGCCGGAAGCCGCTAGGAAGCGCCGAGAAGGAGTTGGATCAGAATTGCCCCGCCCAAAGAGCCAACCAGCGCGATGGGCATCACCACGGCGCCGATCTTAAGGAAGTCCCAAAAACCGACATTCAGCTTTTCCCTGCGCAGGGCAATCAGCCACAGGATGGTGGCCAAAGATCCGGTGATTGAAAGATTGGGGCCGAGGTCGACTCCGATGAGCACGGCGGTGGCCATGGCACTATTCGCATGTGCGGCATGAACAGTGCTCCCGGCGATCAGGCCGAGCGGAAGATTATTCACGAGATTGTTCGCGACTCCAACGGCGAATCCGGTCACGAACTCGCCCGCGGCAAGGCCGAGATGCTGCGCCCATGTTAGCCACTTGGTCGTATAGCACATTGCGCCGATGTTTTCGGCGGCGTCAACCATGACAAATAACGCCGCCACGAGCACGAGCGTGGACCAACTGATTTCGCGAACGAGTGTGACGGGATTGGCGCGCTCCTTGATACAGATCAATGTGGTGATGGCGATGGCGGCAAGGCATGTCGGCAAGCCCAGATCCCTGCCAAAAGAGGAAGCTGTGAGCAAAACCGCCACCATCACGCCTACGCTGGCGAGCACGAGTTTGCCGTTGGCATTCAGAAGTTTCGCTTCTGGTCTCTCTACAATGCTCTCGCGAAGCTCACTCCCAAACCAGAAGCGCAGCACGAAAAACGTTGTGACAACAGAAAGCAGGCTGGGAACGGAGAAGGCGATGAGCCATCTGGCGAGAGGCGGCATTGCATCGTGAAAGACCACGAGGTTTGCCGGATTTGAGATGGGCAGAAGAAACGACGCGGCATTGGCAATGAACGCGCAGACGAAAAGATAGGGCAGTGGCGGGACTTTCGCTTTGCGCACCGCGGTGAGGATCGCCGGGGTCAGAACCACTGCAGTTGCGTCGTTCGACATGAAGATGGTGACAGCTGCGCCGACGACATAAACCAGCGCAAACAGGCGAAAGCACGATCCATTCGCCTTGCGAACCGCGAGAGACGAAAGCCAATCGAAAATGCCGTGTTCGCGGGCGAGTTCGGAGAGCAACATCATACCGATGAGGAACAGGCAGACATCAACCGCTTTAGCCATCGCGTGAGCAACGAGTTGCGGCGTGATCAACCGCAGAGCAAGCAGCACCAGCACGCCTCCGCTGATCCAATAAGCTTCGGGAATGTTCCGCGGGCGGATCAACATCAGCAAAACGCTGACAGCAATAATCGCGGCAATCATCATGTGCGCGGGGCTGGGAGCGATCATCTAGCGCCGTCCACGCCTCGATTCCGCGCGAGATGGCTTGGCCGTGCGCGGCGGAGCTTCGTCGATCACCGCAAACTGGAGCTTCTTTTCCACCGGGTTGATGCGATCGAGCAGAACGCAAATTTTCTGGCCCAGGCTGTAAGCTCTGCGAAAACGCTGGCCGATGATTTGCCGCGTGTTTTCGCGATAGGTATAAACGTCATCGGTGAGCGTGTTCAGCGGAACCAGTCCTTCCACGAACAGATCGGTCAGTTCGACAAAAAATCCGAACTTGGTGACGCTGGTGATCAGGCTGTCGAATTCCTCTCCGACCCGGTCTTGCATAAACTTCACTTTCTTCCATTCCATCAGTTCGCGTTCGGCGTCATCGGCGCGGCGTTCGGATTGGCTCGATTCTTCGGCGATCTCGTGCAGTTCTTCGATCGAAATCGGTCCACTCAGAGGCTCGCGCGATTTACCATGCTCGGCGTGGTTGCGGCGCTTGGACCAGGGCGAGGCGTGGTCAGAAGCGTCGTTGTTCGATGATTCTCCGACCGGCACACTCCCCTCGCGCTTTTCCGCTGAGTCGCGCAAGACGTCCTTCAAGATGCGATGCACAATCAGATCGGGATAGCGGCGGATGGGCGAAGTGAAATGCGTGTAGGTAGTTGCCGCGAGCGCGAAGTGGCCGAGATTTTCTTCTGAGTAGCGCGCCTGTTTAAGCGATCGCAACATAAGATAGCTCAGGATGCGCTCCTCGGGCTTTCCCGCAATCTTCTCCGTGAGTTTCTGATACATACGGGGCGTGATGTGAAGGTCTTGGGGAATCTCCAAAGTGGGTGCGGCTTTCCCGGTGCTGCGCACGGCACGCCGGTCGGTCTTGAATTGCACGCGCCGGATGGGCAACGGCCCAACGCCGAGCGAGTATCCGAAGGTTGCGGCGATGACTTCAAAATCGTAAACGCGTTTCGCGTCCGGCTTTTCATGGATTCGATATAGGGAGGCGATGCGTTTGGATTCGAGATAGTGCGCGACGCATTCATTGGTGGAGAGCATGAATTCTTCGATCAACCGATGCGCGATGTTGCGTTCTGAGCGCGTGATGCTTTTCATCAATCCGAATTCGTCGAACTCGATCACCGGCTCCGGCAAATCGAAGTCGATCGATCCGCGGCGCTGCCGTTTGCGATTCAGGATCAGCGCCAGATCCCGCATCAGTTCGAAAGTAGGCACCAATGACGCGTATCTCCGGCGCAATCCGTCGTTCCCTTCGAGCACAAGGTTGACGTCGGTGTATGTCATGCGCTCGGCGGAACGTATAACGCCTTCACATAACTCGTAGCGCGCGATCTCCCCGCGATGGTCAATTTCCATCACACAGGAGAGCACCAGTCGATCGAGATGCGGGCGCAGGCTGCAGATATCGGTGGAAAGTTCGAGCGGCAGCATGGGAACAGCGCGATCGGGAAAGTAGACGCTGGTGCCACGCAGGCGAGCTTCCTGATCGAGGGCTGATCCCGGCGTTACGTATTGCGCGACATCGGCGATATGGACCTGCAGTTCGAAATTGCCGTTGGGTAATTGACGAACAGTAACTGCGTCGTCGAAGTCGCGCGCGGTTTCGCCGTCGATGGTGACGATGGGGAGCCTGCGAAAATCGCGGCGGTGATTGAGTTCGCGAAGTGGGATGACCGCAGAAGTCTCCTGAGCTTCTTCGAGTACGGCCGGCGGGAAATGATGGGGCAGGTGAAATTTGCGGATGGTAATTTCGACATCGACGCCGAAATCGTCTTCGCGG
>JASHTD010000385.1 GCA_030040725.1 Candidatus Sulfotelmatobacter sp.
AGGATGGCGACAGTCGTGACTCGGGAGGAGAAAACCTTGGCCCGTGAAAAACAAATCGAATCCACTTGACTCCGACCGGCCTTCTCATGGAAGGCGATTGCACTCATTAGTCCTCGCGGCGAGTCAGCGCGGCCAGCTTTTAACTCCGCCGGATATGCTGCCAAACATTCTTGGTCTGCTCTTGCGTGTCTTCGAGCGATCCCGAGTTGTCGATGACGAAATCGGCGATTTTGGCTTTTTCTGATTCTGGCATCTGCGCGCCCATGCGGCGGGCGACTTCCTGGCGCGCAGTCTCGAGGTCGACTTTCTGGCGGGCTGCGAAACGGGCGACGCGCTGCTCCTCACTGCAGGTGACTACGACGAGCCGGTCGAATTGCTTCGTGGCGCCGGCTTCGATAATCAGTGCAGCTTCAACGATGGCCACTGCATTGGGATCACTGCGCCCGATGGCCTGCATCCACTCTTCCTGGGCACGAAGCACGGCTGGATGGACAATTCGGTTCAATTCAGCGACGCGGGATGGAATGGCGTCGCCCGAAGCGCGGTTGTCTTGCTCCACGCCGGAGGGCTCGGAGCCAAAGACCAGTTTTGCCAGTTCCGAACGATTCACGCTTCCGTCGGGATTAAGAATGGCGCGGCCGAAGTGGCGAACGACTTCGTTATAGACCGCTTCACCGGGGCGCATGAGTTGGTGAGCGATGCGGTCCGCCTGGGCTACATGCGCGCCCAGCGCGGCGAACATCTCTCCAACCGCGGATTTGCCGGAGGCGATGCCACCGGTAAGGCCGACTTTCAGCATAGGTTCAGTGGTTAGTGATCAGTGGTCAGTGATCATTGTAAGCAACGTAACGCACGAGGTTTTTGATCGAACGAGAGATCACTGGCCACTAGCCACTGACCTCTAGACCACTGCTCCTGCGCATTTTGGCAGCTTTCAAAGTGTTGTACATCAGCATGGCGATGGTAAGCGGACCGACGCCGCCCGGGACCGGCGTCAGCGCACCCGCCACGAGGGCAACTTCGGGGTGCACATCGCCCACCAGTACCGATCCTTTTTTGCGAAATGTTTCTTCGCGTTTGGAATCGCCGGCGAACAAGCGTTGGAACTCGGCGGGATCGCTGACTTTGTTCATGCCGACATCAATCACCGTGGCGCCGGGCTTCACAAAATCGCGGGTAATCAAGCCAGCGCGCCCGATCGCGGCCACCAGAATATCGGCCTGTCGGCAGACCGCAGGCAGATCGCGGGTTTTCGAGTGGCAGACCGTAACCGTTGCGTTGGCATTCAGCAGCAGCATGGCTGCGGGCTTGCCCACGATGTCGCTGCGGCCGACGACCACGGCATGCTGACCGGCGATGGGAATATGGCTGCGCTTGAGGATTTCCATGACGCCGGCCGGCGTGCATGGAACCAGGCCAGGCCGCTGAGTAGAGAGAAACCCGACGTTGAGGGGGTGGAATCCATCGACATCTTTCGCGGGATCGACCGTCAGCAGAACTTTTTTGGCGTCGACTTGGTCAGGCAGCGGCAGTTGGACCAAAATGCCATCAATGTCGTCGCGTTGATTGAGTTCGTCGACTACGGAGAGCAGGTCAGCGGTGGTTGAAGTTTCGGGGGCAGCGTGCTGTTCGCTGTAGATGCCGACCTCTGCGCATGCCTTCACCTTGCCGCGGACGTAAATCTCTGACGCCGGGTTATGGCCAACCAGCACGACGGCAAGGCCGGGACGGATTCCCTGGGCGGCCATAGCGCCGATTTCTGCAGTTACTTCTTTGCGAATGTCGCTCGCGATTTGCGAGCCGTCCAGGATTCGTGCCGACATGCTAGAAAAATCTTACACCGGCGAAGGCGAAGCGCGGTTCAGGGAGTGCGGTGTCGTACAATGCTCGACATGATTCACAAAGATTTGCTCGAGATTCTGGTTTGCCCGGTCTGCAAGAAGCCGCTGGAATACCGGCAGAAACCGGAGAGCCTGAAGTGCCAGCAATGCCATCGCGTCTATGCGGTGAAAGACGATATTCCGATCATGCTGGTGGATGAGGCGACGATCGAAAACTAGTCTAAGACCCGGCAATCCGAGGGGCTGGCGCTCCCTGCCTTTACTTCAACCTGCCTTTCGGACTGGCTTTCATCGGGACCGATCTTTGTCCCCAGTCGCGGTCCCCAATCGCGATTACAGATCTTGACAACGAAAGTCCTTGCCGGAGTGTGACCTATCTCACATGACCTTGTGCGTCCTAAAACGACGCCTTGTGTCATTTTTCGGGACCCTAAGGTTACCTCCGATCTAGGGCTAGGTTATGCCCGGCATCCCGCCGTGCGTGCAACTTCCGATATCTACAGGGGTTTACAGAACTAACAGGGCCGGTTTTCCGTATATGAAAGTAGAGGATCGGCACGGCAGCTGAATTGCATGCAACTTGCATAGCTGCCGATGAGTCTAATAGGCAAAGTGGTTGAAAGGTCGGAATCGGAGGTGATGACGGCCATGGTTGACAAGGTGATGAACGAAAGAGCCACATACGATAAAGACAGATTCACGGCGACTGAATTGGCGGCGCTGCGCAGCGACCTGCTGCAAGGCGGGATGATAGATTCCTACGAGGCTGCCGAGCTGTTGCAGGTGTTTCTGATGGGCCGGGGATATGGGGTTTCTCCTAAGGCAGCGCTGGATGCGGCGAGCCGGGTCGAAATGGCCGGATGCGCATTACCGGTTCTGCAGCACGAACTGGAGAACCTGGCAATGGTTATGTAATTTCTGGCTTGAGACGGTGAACTCGAGTCAGCGGGTGACCTCAAGACATTCTGGTTCTGAGTATCGAAACAAGATTGACGGAACCAGTTCCACGAAAGCAAGCCGGGCGAACCTGCCCGGCTTTGTGGTCTTCCGAGTCCTTGGCGAAAGGCATCCTGCCTCAGTGATATGCTGGATGCGCTCCGAGGCGAAGAGCTTGCTCTCGAAATTGCCATCCAAAATCGCGGCTCTTGGGCTGTTTGCGATATTGACGGTTTCTGCCAGTGCGGCGATGCCCTATTTCCTGCCATGCCAGCCGAAGCCCGCGGGATGCCACAGTCATCCAGCACCTGCTCAGAAAATGCCCCGTCACGAATGTTGCGTAACTGCCCGGACTCCTGCCCTGCCGATGCACTCTACACGGCCTGATCCTTCCTGCCATACCATCGCCATGGTTCGGGTTCAACCAGCCTTGGCGCTCGATTCACTCGAGCGGGTAGCTCTCTGTTCTTACCGTTCTGAAGCGCCCCCCGGCATCTCACAACTGCGAATCTAGAAGATCCCCAATCGCTTCTCGCGTTTGCTCGCGGCGGAGTTCAGCGCCAGCGGGCACGGCATGCATTGTGTCCTTGACGATGGAGGCAAAGGGTGCGGATTTCTCTATTTGCGATTTTCCTTCTCCTGATACTCATGTACGGGCTTGGTTGCACCGCACAAGATTCGGAACCAAACGATCATCCGACTGAGCACAACCATGCACAGGATGTTTCCGCCATGAATCACCAGCACGGCGAGCACACCGGCGGAATGCCAGCCAAAACCACTGTGCAACCACACTCGCTAATTCAGGAGATTCAAGGGCTCCCAATTTCAGGAACGGACGTGGAGCCGAACTCTACGCCGCACCCGATGTTGATGGCCATGCATGACAGCTGGATGCTGATGCTTCACGGCGAAGCGTTTCTAGTTGAGATTCAGCAGTCCGGCCGGCGCGGCGCCGACAAGCTGTTCTCGACGAATTGGGTGATGCCGGCGGCCCAAAGAGAGATGGGCAACGGCAAGCTGACGTTACGAACGATGTTGAGCCTTGAACCGGCTACGGTTTCGGAACGCCGGTATCCGGAACTGTTTCAGGAAGGTGAAACCGCGTATGGAGTTCCCATCGTGGATGGACAGCATCCGCATAATTTTGTTATGGAGCTGGCTGGAATCTATGACTATGCGGTCGGCGACCGAAGTTTGCTGTCGTTTTATGCGGCTCCGGTCGGCGACCCTGCGTTGGGCACACCAGCGTTTCCCCATCGGGCATCAGCAGCGGAGGATCCGGTTGCGCCGCTCGGTCATCATCTGCAGGATTCGACGCATATCGCCGACGATGTCGTAACTTTTGGGGCGACATACCGGGTTCTTAAGTTGGAAGCTTCGGGATTTCATGGCCGCGAACCGGGCGAAGACCGGTGGGATATCGATCAGGGAAAGATCGATTCCTGGGCGACGCGTGCGACAGTCAACCCTGCAGAGGACTGGAGCGTGCAATATTCGATTGGGCAACTTCATGCGCCTGAGGCTTTGTTCCCTGCCGAGAATATCCGCCGGATGACTGCGTCGTTAATGTACAACCGTCCGCTTCGCCACGGGAACTGGGCTTCATTGGTGTTGTGGGGACGCAACCAGAGTCTGCTCGATGGAAATGTCGGCAATAGCTATTTACTCGAATCCACAGTGCACCTGTGGCGGAATTCTGTCTGGACCCGCATCGAAAATGTCGACCGGACCAATGAGCTTCTGATCGGCGAAAATCCTTTGCCACCGGGATTTATAGAAAGATACTTTGCCAGGGTTCAGGCATACACGGTCGGCTATGACCGCGAGATAGGAGATGTCGGGCACCTTGCGACTGCGATCGGTGGCCAACTGACGTGGTATGGCGTGCCAAACGTTCTTCAGTCAGCTTATGGGACACATCCCATCGGTGCGATCTTGTTTCTTCGTGTGTGGGCTTTTTGAGCCTGGCGAATGGTGCTGGCAACTTTTAAACGCTATTGCTGCTCGCGCTTGCGAAGATAGTCGATGAACATCTGCTCGACCGGCTTGTTGTAGGCCATGAGGACGTGGCGGACGGTGTGTCCGCTAACGAAGTGGCAAACTTCTTCAGCGAGATTTTTGGCATGGTCGCCAGCGCGCTCGAGCGATTGTGTCATGAAGATCACCTGCAGACTGCCCTGGCGGGTGATGTTCTCCGGATTCTCAATGTGGCGCATGAAAATAAGGTTGCGCAGGCGGTCCATTTCTGAATCGGCGCGGAGAACATCGATCGCTTTGGCGACGTCGCGGGCTGAGAAAGCGTCGGCGCAATCGGTGAGCATTTTCTCGAGAATCGTCGCCATGCGGGTCAGATCGCGGATGTCCTCGGAGTCGATGCGGCCGGCGACGGCTTGAGCGCTATTAGCAAAACTGAGCAGCAGGTCACCGATGCGCTCGAGGCCGATCATGAATTTCATGCAGGCCAAGAGTTCGCGGGCTTGCGCAGGCTCGACCTCGGTGATCGCTTCGGTAACGGCGTTGTCGATTTCCATATCGAGCGTGTCGAGTTCGCGCTCGCGCTGGCGGAGAGAATTGAGCAGCGGGTTGGATCCGGTGGCGATGCCTTCGGCGGCGGCGGCAGCAGCTTCTTTGGCGAGACGGCAAGCTTCCACAGTACGGCGAACAATGTGATGATGAGCCGGTTCGGGAGTAAGGGCGTTAGCGCGAGCAGTACTCATAAGCTCATCCCCGTGGCGCAGGGCAGGAATTTGTGAAGCTATTATCTCTGATTCTGCCGTACCCATAACTAGATGGTCAACGCCTAAGAATAAGATGGGTTGTGCCGCCGTGGGTTAAGAGGTTGTGAATATTTGGTGGATTTTTTGTCAACCGCGGACTGAAGTCTGGTCTAACGATGGGCGCGCAGCTGGCGCTTCGCAGCTTTTCTCTGGGCCTTCTGATAGACCTTCATGGCTCTGCGCTGTCTCTTGGCCTGTCTCTTCGAGTATTTTTGATATTGCTTTTGCGCTCTGCGAGCCTCGCGGCCATTTTCGCCGATGCTTCGGTTCTCGCGATGAGACGCGAGTGCTGGCATCGACCACGCCAGGCTTAAGACCAACAGCAGCAGACAGGCTGCGGTTCGCTTCATAAGCATCTCCAGGAAATTCCCCTAAGGGAATGTTAACACCGAAGCGGCTTCCAATTTGCAGCCTATAGCCTTCGTGCGATTCCCAAGGTAACTTCGGAGCGAGATATCCCGGTTCGAGTCTACGCGCCGCTGCCCTACGCAATCGGCAGCCTAAACAGGAACTTCGATCCGTGGGCGAGTTCGCTTTCGGCCCGGATCGAGCCGCCGTGCGCCAGCATAATGTGTTTGGCGATAGCGAGACCAAGGCCGGTGCCCCCGGATTCGCGAGAGCGGGCTTTATCGACACGATAGAAGCGCTCGAAGAGGCGCGGCAAATGTTCGGAAGGAATGCCGGCGCCGAAATCCTGCACAAAAAACTCTACAGCGTGAGGAACGGCGCGAGCGCCGAGCAAGATGCGTCCGCCGGACGCGCCATACTTCAGGGCATTATCAATCAAGTTGGAGAAAACCTGGTGAATGGCTTCGCGATCGGCGAGGACGCGCGGCAGGTTCTGA
>JASHTD010000386.1 GCA_030040725.1 Candidatus Sulfotelmatobacter sp.
CAGCGCGAAAGTCGGAAGCTGCGACGGCTCGCTGAATCCCCTGCTAAATCTTAAGACTGGCAGAAAACGCTAAAACCTCTTCGCTCGGAATTTTTGCAAATCGATTTGTGTCTCGGCTGCGGTAACTGTTCTCACCGATACTGAGGGAACGGCAAACCACAAAATTCTGGGACAAACTGTCCCATGCCCCGGTTCCGGGGACACATTGGCCCAAAACACCTCTGGCCATTCACCTCTATCCCAAGCGTTAACAGCGACTTACAGGAACTCGATTGGCATGGGCCGTGCACATTCCCGAGTGGGTAGTCGTACCGTTTCTTGCTGCAAAACTCGTTTCTCGATGTTCAGGAAGGGTGAACATTTTATGTTGCAGACATTTAAACCAAAGAGGGCGCCTCGTGACGAACGTCACAGCGCCGCTTGGGGAAAACGCATGGCCTTGGCTTTAGTGCTGATGGTCGCGCAATCCGCTTTCGCTATACCTGTCGGAGGCCCCAAGCCGTTTGGCAAATTCGGTCCCGATCTTGCCCCCACGCTGGCACGCGCCCATTCGGCGAAAGCCAGTGAAACGGTTCGCGTCATCGTGCAGTATCGCGTGGTGCCGACCGAGGCTCACTACGCCACGATGCAGCGACGCGGTGGACTTCTGCACGCGAAGCTGCACTTGATCAAGGGTGCGGCGTTTACGGTTCCGGTGCGTTCTTTGCCGCTCCTGGAAGCGGACCCGGAGATCGTTTCGGTCAGAATAGACCATCCGATGAAGGAGTCTGATGATCTGGTCAACGGCGCTGTCGGCACGAGTTCCGCGTGGAATGCCGGATTCACAGGTGCGGGCGTCGGCGTGGCCGTGATCGATAGCGGCATTAACGACAACCATCCCGATCTTTGGAACTCGACGGAGACTAAGTCTCGTGTGGTTTACCACCAGGACTTCACTGGAACTCCGACGACGAACTCCAGCGGAGCGAACTGGGACCTCTACGGCCACGGCACGCATGTTGCCGGCATCATCGGAGGTAACGGCTATCTCTCCGGTGGACAATATGAAGGCGTAGCTCCGGGAGTAAATCTCGTCGACCTACGCGCATTGGATGAAAACGGCGCCGGCACGGACAGCACGGTGATTGCTGCGATTCAAGAAGCAATCGCCCTGCAGAGCACTTACAACATCCGCATCATCAATCTTTCTCTGGGACGCGGAATCTATGAAAGCTACACGCAGGATCCGCTCTGCCAGGCCGTTGAGCAGGCCTGGAAGTCCGGCATTCTCGTGGTGGTGGCCGCTGGCAACTACGGCCGCCTGGCTGTTGACGGCAGTAACGGTTTCGGAACCATCACCGCTCCCGGTAACGATCCTTACGTGCTGACGGTGGGCGCAACCAAAGATAACGGATCTCCGGCTGCGTCGGCCGAAACTCTGGCCAGTTACAGCTCAAAGGGGCCCACGACCTACGATCACATCGCGAAACCGGACATGGTAGCGCCGGGCAACGATGTGGTTTCTTTGTCGGCTCCTGGAGCAACGCTCGAAGCCGACTATCCGGCTGAACTCGTGACGGGAAACGATGGCAACAACGACTACTTCACATTGAGCGGCACCAGCATGGCCACACCTGCCGTTGTAGGCGCAGCCGCGTTGATGCTGCAGGCGCAAAGCTCGCTGACTCCCGATCAGGTGAAGGCGCGACTGATGGCGACCACTTACAAAATGGGCCTGACGTCAACGTCGGCTTATGTGCCGCACCTCTTGCAGACCTTTATCGACACCTACGATCTGTTCTCCGTAGGGTCGGGCTTGCTCGATGTGCAGACAGTCATGACCAGCAGCTTGCTTGCTCCCTCGACGGTTGGAGCGGCTCTTTCGCCGACCGCCGTTTTCAATTCTCAGACCGGGGTTATTACCCTGGTCAACGGAAACTCCAGCGTTGCCAGCAACTCGGTGGTCTGGGGCAGCTCGGTGGTCTGGGGTAGCTCGGTGGTTTGGGGCGCCTCTGAAATGACCGGCATGTCGGTCGTTTGGGGCAGCTCGGTGGCTTGGAACGATAACGCGCTCAGCGCCTTCAGCGTGGTCTGGGGCTCGAGCACAGGCGTCGCTACAACGGCGCAAAGCGTCGTGTGGGGTGCGTCGACGGATGAAAGCGCCGATGCCGCCTTTTCCGACGCCGGAGACGATGAACAATAGCAGTGCGGAAAAACACAGAAAGGAGGAAATTATGGATCGCACAACGCTAACCAAGACGTTCATCGCACTCATGGCCGTGACCGCCGCCGCAAGCGCTATATTCACTGGCGTAGCCAGTCACACGTTGCACCTGACCTACGCGCTGGCTCTGCTGGCTCTGGCAGCGGCAACGTCCCGGATGAAAGTGAAACTGCCCGGCGTGGACGGTAACATGTCGGTAAACCTTCCGTTCCTGCTCATGGCAGTCGTAAGCCTGAGCGCGACCGAAGCGATTGTCATCGCATGCGTATCGACCGTGGTGCAGTGCTGGCCGAAGCAGGGTGGCAAGTTCAAGGCGCAGCAAATTGTATTCAACGTCAGCATGATGGCCTTCGCCACCAGCGTGGCAAACCTGATCTGGAATTCCGGATGGTTTGCCAAAGCGACGTGGCCGACGGAACCGCTGATGCTCGCTTTGACCACTGCTGCATTTTTCTTCGGACAGACCGCTCCCGTCGCCACCATCATCAACTTTGCCGAAGGTGCTCCTCTGCACCGCACCTGGCTCAACATCGCGCAGATGTCATTCCCGTATTTCGTTCTGAGTGCGGGTGTGACTTCGATGATGAGCGTGGTCAGCCATCGTTTCGGCTGGCAGGCCGCGTTGGTGATATTCCCGGTGATGTACGGAGTTCACCTCTCTTACCGGATGTACTTCGGTAAGGCGATGCAGGCGTTTAGCACTCCGGCGATGGCGAAGGCAGCCAGATCCGGCGTGTAACAAAAACCATCGCTGGCTGAAAATGGACCGGCGAAATCCAGAAGATAAAAATTGGCGTTCCGGAAAAATCCGGAACGCCATTTTTATCTCCGCGAGACGCTGTCCGGGAGTGCATTTCCTGCGGTGGGCGAACTTTGATCTCCGCATTGCCGTCCGCCAAATCGGCACCATTCGCTTGACTTCCAAACTTCCCTGAACTACAGTTTGTCGCGCTCCGGGGCGAAATCACTTTAAGCCGCCTCACGGCGAGGCCGACTGCCGGCATTAGACGGAAAAGTCATGCGAGCCACGAGACATTCGGCAACTTTGTTCGCTGCCTTGGGCGCAGCAGTCCTTATGGCGCCCATGCACGCCGCGGCTCAGACAGAAAAGGTCCTCTACAGCTTCAGCAGCAAAAACGGATATCAGCCCGAGGCCGGGGTGACCCTCAGTCCCGCCGGCAACCTCTACGGAACGACGGTCGGGGGCGGCGCCTATGGTTGGGGCACCGCTTTCGAGCTTGCACCGACTGTGGGCGGCGAATGGCAGGAAGAGGTCCTGTATAACTTCGAGGGCAGTTCGGACGCATCGAGCCCTCTGGTCTCCGATGATGCTGGCAGTCTCTACGGGACGACAGAACTGGGAGGCACTCACAACTTTGGCACTGTGTTCGAACTGAGCCGCGGATCCGATGGGAACTGGACCGAACAGGTCTTGTATAACTTTCGCACTGGTGATACCGGGCAGTGTCCGTTCGGCGGTTTGGTGCTTGATTCTGCCGGTCATCTGTACGGAACGACGCAAGATTATGTATGCAGCGGCCGAGATGGTGAAGTCTTCGAACTGGCGCGCGGACTCGGCGGAAGATGGGCAGGAAGGGTCTTGTACAGATTTACCGGCAACGGCAACGGCGGGAAGTATCCGGGCGACGGACTCGTCTCCGACTCCGTCGGCAATCTTTACGGCACTACAGACGGCGGAGGAGGCAGCAGGAACTGTACCAGCTTTGGATGCGGAACGGTGTTCGAGTTGATGCCCTCGACGGAAGGCTGGACCGAGAAGACGCTATATAGCTTCAACGGCAAGGATGGTGAGGGCCCGCTCGCTCCGCTGGTTTTCGATGCCTTCGGCAATCTCTACGGTACTACCTCGTCAGGGGGAGACAGCTGCTGTGGGACAGTGTTCGAGCTCTCGCCTACGGCGGACGGATCCTGGACTGAGAAGGTTCTTTACAGTTTCAGCAAAAACGGTGATGGCGCCTACTATCCCAACAGCGTTGTGATCGATGCTGCCGGCAATCTTTACGGCACCACAGGATTGGGCGGCGCATACAATGCTGGTACCATCTTCGAATTGTCGCCTACGCCCGGCGAGGGCTGGGTCGAGAAAATTCTATACAGCTTCAATAGCAACGGCATCGGTGGCGATTATCCTGAGAGCGGCCTGACCATTGACCCCGCGGGCAACCTCTATGGCACTACGGTCTCGGGCGGCGCCTACGGCGCGGGCACCGTATTCGAGATCACGCCTTAGCGTCAAACTGCAGCCCAATCCGCGCTGGGGACCCGAAGTCCACTCGTCGTAGGCCTGACCCTTACGGCCGACAACAATTCTACAAACTGATGACAATTCCCTGACAACCCCCGCCAACCTGCAACTTAGGATTGCGCTTCTGCAGACTTCGGATGGCGAAACTGCGGAAAGAGCTGAACTTCACCCCAATGCCCAATTCACCATATTCCATTCAAGGAGAGTCTCCCATGCAGCGTTGGTTTACTCGCACCCTCAACTTTTCAGCCCTGCTCGGGTTCGCGCTGATCCTGATTTCCGGCTCGGCCCTGGCGCAGTACCAAGCCACGTACCTCACTTCCAACATCTCCGGCAAAGCGACATATACCGATCCACTCCTGCAGAACGCCTGGGGAATTGCCTACAGCCCCGGCAATCCATTCTGGGTCAGCGATGAGGCCGACGGCTGGTCTACGTTGTACAACGCCCAGGGACAGCCTCAATCCTTGCAGGTTATCGTTCCTCCAGCCAGCGGCTCCGGCGCGGGCAGCCCAACTGGCCTCGTCTACAACGCCTCGTCCGAGTTTGCAATTGATAGCTGGGTTTCGGTGTTTCTGTTTGCCACGCTCGATGGCACCATCCAGGGATGGTCAGGGTTCAATCCCAGCGCCACGCTGATCGCCGTCACCAGTCCTGGCGCGTCTTACACCGGACTGGCCATCACCAACCACACATCGAACAACTTCATATACGCGGCGGACGCTGCGAATAACAAGGTCGATGTTTACGATGGCAGCTTCAACTTGGTCAACTCCTTTACCGACCCAGCC
Organism: Candidatus Sulfotelmatobacter sp.; assembly: GCA_030040725.1. Classification (GTDB taxonomy): domain Bacteria; phylum Acidobacteriota; class Terriglobia; order Terriglobales; family Acidobacteriaceae; genus Sulfotelmatobacter. The sequence goes on from JASHTD010000386.1 coordinate 5,261, forward strand.
CTTCCAGCCGGATTCGCGCCCTTCGGAATTCAGGACATTAACGGAAAGGTTTATGTTTCGTTCGCCGCAACCAACGGCGGTCCGGGCGGCTATATCGATATTTTCAATGAAGCTGGAACTCTGGAGAAGCACTTCACGCATGGCAAGCCGCTCAATCAACCCTGGGGCTTCGCCATGGCTCCGGCCAAGTTCGGGCCGTTAAGCGGCACTCTCCTCATCACCAACAACGCCACAGCCGGCGTTATCAATGGGTTCAATCCGAAGACCGGCGCTCTGGTCGGCACGATGAAGAACGCCTCCGGCAAGGCGATTGACATCAATGGAATCTGGGGAATTGAATTTGGCGGCGGAAGTTCGAACAACGGCGCCACCAATCAGCTTTTCTTCACCAGCGGCCCCAACGACACCGATGGCTATTTCGGCGTGATCAACTTCAAGTAAGAGCAACAATCACGCAGATTCAACTTGATAAGCCAAGGCAGCTCGCTAAGCGGCCTTGGCTTTTTTCTTCGACCTCAAGACTGGATTCAGTTTTAGCGGAGATCGTGGCTGAGAGATCAGTGCTGATCAAACAAGGTGGTACGCTCGATGCGTTCGCCTTTAAATACAACCAGTGAGATTCTCTCGGTCGCAAAGATGTCTTCTAGAGGATTCCCATCTACCACCAGCATATCGGCATCGTTGCCGGGACGAATGGATCCGATGTGGTTGTCGGCTCTCAACAGCCGCGCCGCATTCGACGTGGCGGCTTGCAGCGCGACCGCTGGTGGAATACCGGCACGAACCCAGAGTTCCAGTTCATTTTGCACGGTCGGCCCATGAATCACGAGAAAATTTCCCGCATCGCTGCCCGTCACCAGAAGCACTCCATGCTCGTGCGCCCGCTTCAGATTGTCGATCGCGATTGTCATGTCGATGGGATATTCCGCAATCGCCTTGCGAATGGCCTCACCTTCCGAAGAGTTCAACACCTGCTCAGTTCCGCTCAAAAGATCGGACGGACCGACCTGCTGCACCAGAGATCGCTTGAGCAGGCTATCGTCGCCGGCCGCAAAATCCTTGAAGGCTTCTCCGGCGCTCAATGTGGGATCGTAAAAAGTTCCCTGTTTCGCCATCTGCTCGAAGAGCGCATCGGGAATTTTTTGGCGGAACGATCCGTGCTCGATCGAATCGGCCCTGGCCTGAACTGCATCGTTAACATCGCGCGCATCTCCGGTATGTACTGCGAGCGGCAGCGAATCGGCGTGCGCCTCCTGCGCGACGGTGTCGAACAATGCGGTGTCGAAACGGTTGAAAACTCTACCTCCGGCGCCCGATTCCAGAATGGCCTTGATGCAATCGACGCCACGCTCCTTCAATGCATCCACCTGTTGCTTCGCTTCCTCGCTCGAAGCAGGAAGACGCGTCGTCTGTTTTTGAAACGCGTCCTGCAGAGGCGGAGGAAGATTCTTTGCATACTCGGTTCCGTGCCCGCCGGGTGCAGTGAACATTGGCCCGCAAGTCTGCAGATCCGCCCCAAGCACCTCGCCACTGTTCACCGTTGATCGCGCCTTGAGAATCGCATCCAGGCCATCGCCCACACTTCTGACCGTGGTGACTCCACTGTCAACTCGAGCCCCTGCTGATCGATCCACTTCACCAGATCGACCAGCGTCGCGGCCGCACGACGCGAATGCACCGTCAGCGTCCGTCCATCGTGGTCAAGAGAACTTTGCGT
>JASHTD010000387.1 GCA_030040725.1 Candidatus Sulfotelmatobacter sp.
AGGAAAAAAACCCCGCGAGAAACTCGAGCAGAGAACCCGCTTCCGCAGAATACTATTGTACGAAATCAAAATGTTACTGTAAATGATTGATAATAAAAGAGATATTGGTGGAGGCGACGGGAGTCGAACCCGCGTCCGAAAATGTTACTGGTCAAGAGACTACATGCTTATTCCGGTTCATGCCCCAGGCGTTGGGCACCTTGCGGCGCTTCCCCCGGGACGTTCGCGGCCCACGCTCAGAACGGACAAGAAACGCTAGCCGCTAGCCTGTGATCTTAGCTTCTCAGCCCAGACGTAGCGGAAAAGAGCAGCCCTCTGTGCGACGCTCGGCCACAGCCCAAGGGCGAAGCTGTGAAGAGCGGCTGCCTAATAAATTAGGCTGCGTATGCCATTGGTTGATTGGCAATTATCATTTTGCACGCGATTACGGGTGTGTGCACCCCGGCATGCCTCCTGGCCGCAAGCATCTCCGTCGAAGCCGTGACGCCCCCACTGAGGGGATGGGCCGTGAAAAGAACTAATTCCAGATTAAGAACTGTGAGATGCGAAGTCAAATGCTTGATGATGCTGAGTTGCTCCACTCTGGCTTTAGGAGAGATTCGCGCGGGGAGCCTACAACCGGGGAGCTGATAAAGAGCGAATTCAAGACGTGAAGTCCGCATTTGAGAGCGCTGTTTCGACTGTGGTTCCCTTTACGACCGAGACAGCTGAGATCTTGGGCGAATCGCCGGCGCGCCTTTAGAACGCACTCGCTTCTGTGGCATAATGGCGGGCAATTTTCAGTGCGGAAATAACAAATGCCCACTTCGCGCTTTTTGTGCGGTCTGGTTTTAATTTACATTCTGGCCGGTGTCGCGGTCGCGCAATCGCCGGCCTCCGACGAAATCCTTGCCAATCAGAACCGCACTCCAGCCGGCAAGCTGGAGAATGGCGTTCTCACCGTGCACCTTGAAATCCGCAGCGGTACCTGGCATGCCGAAGCCGATGATGGCCCGCCGCTTTACGTTCAGGCCTTCGGCGAGGCCGGTCAACCCTTGTCGATTCCGGGCCCGCTGCTTCGAGTGCCCGAGGGCACTACCCTGAAGGTTGCCATCGATAACAAGTACAAGAAGCCAGCCACGGTCTTTGGCCTTAACACGCGACCTGGAGACCCGAAAGCCGGCATCGCGATTCCGCCGGGTGAAAGCCGCGAAACCACATTCGTGGCTGGCGCTCCCGGAACCTACTATTACTGGGCTCGCACCGTAAGTCCGGAAAAGGCTGGCGAAGCTTATCTTGCCGACGCACAACTGAACGGCGCCTTCATCGTCGATCCTCCGGGCGATGTCCCTCCGGATCGTGTCTTCGTTTTGAACCTGATGGTCACGCTCGCCGATGCACTGCATCCTAGGTTTGAAACCGCTACCATCAACGGCAAGTCATACCCTCATACCGAAATGGTGCAATACACCGAAGGCGAAACCATTCGCTGGCGCATCATCAATCCCACTGTCAGCGAGCACCCTATGCACCTGCATGGTGCGTTTTATAAGGTGCTGAGCCTGGGTGACTATGAGTCCGACACAGCCTACTCAGAACCCGATCGTCAATCCGTAGTCACCCAGAATTTGATGGATGGCCACACCATGATGATGGAGTGGGCACCCGGACATGAAGGCCGTTGGCTGTTCCATTGCCATTTCCACACGCACGTCTCCGACAGCGAGCGCGTGCCAGTTTTCATGCCCGCGGGCAAGCCCGACGACCAGACCCTCCCTACGCGGCAGGAGGAGATCGCGCATTCCATCGGAATGATGACCATGAACGACATGTTCGGCCTGGTGTTGGTAACAAACGTACTGCCCAAGCCGGGCGAGACCCACGCTGAAGCGGTGCCCGTCCGCAAGATCGATTTGGTCATCGAGCCCGGCACGGAAAGCGGCAAAAGGCCAACGTTTTCCTGTGCCGTGCGCGAGGGCAGGAAACTTGTCGCCTCACAGGACAAATCCATGGGGCCGCCGATTGTCGTGATACGCGGGCAACCCACGGAAATCACGGTTGTGAATCGTCTGAGCCTGCCGACCACGATTCACTGGCACGGACTGGAACTGGATGCTTACTATGATGGCGTGGTGGGCGGCGGAACAGCTTCGCGGGTTACGCCCTCCGTTGCTCCTGGATCGAGCTTCGCCGCTCGCTTTACGCCCAATCGCGCGGGGACTTTTATCTACCACACCCACGCAGCCGATGCCGACCAGCTCTCGGGCGGAATCTACGGTGCGCTCATCGTGCTGGATCCGGGAGAGAAATATGATCCCGATCATGACAAGCTGCTCGTCGTTGGGGCACGTGAATCCGGTTTCTTTCCCAAACAGCTCACTCTCAACGGCGCCGCAGAGCCAGAACCGCTGCTTTTCCACCACGGAGTGAAATATCACCTTCGGCTGATCAACATCGCCCCGGATCTTGCCGCCGACTTCCGGCTCGGAAGCAAGGATCATCCTGCTACCTGGCTTGCCTTGGCAAAAGATGGTGCGATTCTCCCGCCGCGCCTGGCGAGGTCCGGCGAGGCGACACTGCACTTCGACTCCGGAGAGGTTTACGATTTCGAGTTCCAACCCGAGGCCATCGCAGAAATTCCTTTGGAAGTCGACAATTCCTTCGGCGAAGCGAAGATCATCAGCAAGATCATTGTGCATTAGGGGTCGCAACGCAATTTGGTATTTTTCACATAGCTTTCTTAAGTTTCGAGCCCTATCCGGAGGTATGACTGCTTTTTGGTTCAGAATCCAGGCACGAGAGTTTCACATCGCCTGAATGGGAAGCCTTCGTGCAAATGCAGGCACGAGTAAACCCCTCTTCTCGTTCTTTCATCTTCTTTTGTCGCTTGTCGCGGCCGTCTTTCTTCTACTCGCCGGTCTTGCGGAGCGCAGCGCAAGTTTGGAGCCAGCACCGCTTGGCCGAACCGGCACGCCGCGGGGCTGCTGCGGGAATGGAAGCACGCCAAGCATGGGCTGCCGGGATGAAAATTTGACAAAAAGGTTCTTGGATGATGGCCCCTAAATGGAGTATGTTGGCCGACACCGCATTTTGCGGGGCGATGCGCCAAGGCCTGGGAGCAGCCGAGGATCGGGCTGTGAATGAAGCATTACCTCAAGAGCGGCCTGGCAGAAAAAATGCTGCCGTAGAAGAAGCGGCCTTTAGAAGTTTCTAAGACCGGAGAGAAAGCCAGCCATGAAGTCCTTTCTTCGCCTGTCGATCGCTATAGTCTCTTGCGTTGTTCTCTTCCTTGGTCTTCCTGCAAGTGCGGCTGACGGCAAAGGCGGCACAAATTCCAAAGCGGGCGGAACTCCGGCTCCTGGCGATATCGGCCCTTCGTCTTCCGGGTTCCTGATTCCCGGGCCTCTGCGGTCGTTTCTTCGCATGGCGGGAATCAGCCAGGAGATTT
>JASHTD010000388.1 GCA_030040725.1 Candidatus Sulfotelmatobacter sp.
GCTACTCGAAGCGGGCGACCTACTTTCCTGCCATCTCTTTCTCCACATCCTCGGCCTTTGATGGCAGAGCTTCGCTCAGTTTGATCAGCTTGCCGCTGGCGTCGACGTAAAAATCGTCTTCGATGCGCACGCCGAGATTTTCTTCGGGAATGTAAATGCCCGGTTCGATGGTGAAGGCCGTCCCGGGTCCGAGCGGAACCGTATAGTCGCCGGGATCGTGCACGTTCAACCCGATATAGTGGCCCAGGCCGTGGATGAAATATTGTCCCAGCGGCTGGCCGTGCAGGTCTTTGCCATGGGTGTTGATGTAGTCGTAGGCGACTTGATAGAGAGAATCAGGGCTGCCTTTGCGCAACGTCGATTTGCCGGACTGGAAAGCCTGCATCGCTGCCTGTTGCGCGCCCAGAACAATGTCATAAATCTCGCGCTGGCGCGCTGTGAAGTGTCCATTGATGGGAAGCGTGCGCGTGATGTCGGAGGCGTACATCGAATATTCGCCCGCCGCATCGATCACCACGACATCGCCGGATTTCATAACATTATCGTCGTCGGAGTAATGCAAAACGGTCGAGTAATATCCCGACCCGACGATGGGAGCGTAGGCCACGCGCTCACATCCGCGCTTTCCCCACTCGTATTGCATCAGCGCAGAGATTTCTCGTTCATTTACATTTGGCTTGACGGCCTTGAACGCGGCGAAATGCGCTGCAACCGAGGCATCGACCGCCTTGCGAATTAAAGCCACTTCTCCCGCGTCTTTCGTTGTACGCAACGACGAGAGCGCGGGCTTGACGTCCTCGAAGACGATATAGGCGTTGAGCCGCTTCAGAAACTCCAGCGGCCGCGCCGAAGGCGAGGGTTCATCTCCCGCAGCCACATCCGTATAAATGACAGGGCGAGCGCCGATCGTGAATCGCTCAACCTCGCCGGGAAGCTGTGTCATATCCTCGACGCGATCGAAACCTGTGATCTTCGGCGCTTCCGGATTCTCCGCCCCGAGTTTTGGGCCGGTCCATTTCTCCTGTGTCATATTGCGCGGCGGCAGAAACAGAATTTCGCTGTACGGGCGCGCCGGGTTATTGTCTTTCGCCTCTTCGGCCGACGCGATCAACAAAGCTGCGCCAGGCACATTCATTCCGGAGAGATAGTAAAAGTTGTCATCCTGGCGGAATCCATAAAGATCGTTGGGGCCGTCGTTTTCTGTGGCGGCAAATAGAATCACCACTCCGTTTGCTTTCTTTGCCAGCGCTTCGCGCCGGGCGTGATAGTCGGAGTTGGGTTGGCGATCAAGGGCAAAGCCTGTGGCGGTCAAAAAAACAACTGAAAAGAATGCAACAAAACTCTTTAGAGAAATCTGGGATTTTTTCATAGGCGTGGTCTTCAGCGTGGGGATTGTAATTGAGATACCTGACGATGAAAAGCATGAACAGGCGGGAACGTTGTCAGACGCCCACGGGAAATGGCTTGGTATGAGCTTCGCTGCTCAGCGCGACCCCCGCGAATCGTCCCTGCAGAAGGGACATCAACCCCGTCACCCAGTAACCGAAGACGAACAGCAGAAGAAAAGGGATCGTCACGTAGTTTTCGTTTTGGAAAGCGTAGAGAACCGTAAGCGCGAAATAAGTGCCGATCAGCAACTCGATCCAGGGAATCCAGCCGAGCCGTTTGCGGTACTTGGTCGCGGCGACTTTATCTTTTTTCGATTCGACTTTGTATTTGGGCGTACGCGCGAAGGCGCTCTCTTTTCCGATGAGGGCTTCGATCACGGCTTTGGTATTGGTGATGGTCAGTCCGATGCCCAGCGCCATCAGCAGCGGCAAATATAAAAATGCGCGGCCCCAGGTTTTGGGAAACAATTCGCGCTGCGAAACCAGATAGAAACTTGAAATCGAAAACGTGGAAGCCAGAAAAAGCGGCAAATCGATGAACAACATCTGGAACCATCCCTGATAGAAGCGGATGATCATTGCCGGCAACATCAGCACCGAAAGCACGATCATCAGCGGGTAGCTGAGGTTCGCCGTGAGGTGATACCAGGCTTCGATCTTGGTATGGAATGAGGCGTCGCTGCGCATGACGCGAGGAAGAATCTTCTTCCCCGTCTGGATGAGGCCTTTGGCCCATCGCGCCTGCTGCGTCTTGAAGGCAGTCATTTCGACAGGCAATTCCGCCGGGCACTCCACATCCTGCAGGTAAATAAATTTCCATCCTCTGAGCTGGGCGCGATAGGAAAGATCGGTATCTTCGGTGAGTGTGTCGTGCTGCCACCCCCCGGCTTCGTCGATGGCTTTGCGCCGCCAAACTCCAGCAGTGCCATTGAAATTGAAAAATACCCCGCTACGGGCGCGGCCGGAGTGCTCCAGCACAAAATGCCCGTCGAGCAGCATCGCTTCGACTTCCGTAAGGACCGAGTAGTTGCGGTTGATGTGCGTCCAGCGGGTTTGCACCATACCGATGGTGGGATCGGTGAAGTGGTGAACGGTGCGCAACAGAAAATCTTCCGGAGGCGTAAAGTCGGCGTCGAAGATGGCGACAAACTCGCCCTTCGCCGTTTTCAGTCCCTCCGCTAGCGCTCCCGCTTTAAAGCCGTGGCGGTTGGTGCGGTGATGATAAGTAATGGGATTGCCCAGCGCCGCATAGCGTTCAACCAAGTTTCGCGCAACATCAACCGTCTCGTCCGTGGAATCGTCGAGCAGCTGAATATCGAGCTTCTCCCGCGGATATTTCAGCCTGCAAACCGCTTCCA
>JASHTD010000389.1 GCA_030040725.1 Candidatus Sulfotelmatobacter sp.
CGATCAGCGTGATCTGAATGACGAAAGAAACGGGAATGAGCCAGAAAACTGACTTCGGCAATGCCGGCCGGAGGGATCTGACCATCGGGGCTAGTCTATCAGGCAACTTCACGCTGTCGCCGCGTGCGGTTCTCACGACCCCGGCGTGAAGCCGGTTTGCAGAGGCTCACGCTGGGGCCGAGGCGCGACCTCCGGCACGGACGGCATGTGCGTAACCTGACCGCGCACAGCGTCCTCAACGCTGATGCCGGAGTGGTCGAGCAGCAGTCCTGTAGCCCGGTCTAACTCGATGAGCGACTTTTCATAGGCGGCTTTGGCCGAAACCAGATTCGACTCCGAAGTCGTCAGCACTGAAGCATCCTGCAAAATAGCCGTGGTCGTGGTGAGTCCAACTTTCAGTTTTTGCTGATCGGCATCGAGAGTCTGCCGCGCCAGATCGACCGCGGATTGTGCCGCTTCGACCGCGACTCGGTTCTGTTTCACGTCGAATTGCGCGTTGCGCACCTCGATGCGGACTTGATTTTCCAACTGATGCAGCCGCACTTGCGCCTGGCGAAGTTCCAGCACCGAGCGAACCTGGTTAGCCTGCGCTTCGCGGTTGCGCAGCGGAATGCTCAGAGTCAAGCCGACGCCTTTATCGGGAGCCGAGGAATTGACGAGTTGGTTGAGTGCGTTTCCGTAACCGACTGCAGTTGCCGACTGGAATGGCGGAGGCAGAGTTGGCGAAGTATAACAATACTTCGCGGCAGGTTCTGCGGTGCAATTTGGCAAAGCGGAATTTACGTTTCCTCCCACGCCCGCTCCACCGTAATAGGCGAACGCGTCAAGCGTCGGCAGCAGAGAGTCGCGGACCGCTTTGGCGTTGAGCTCACGGGAATTGAGATCGATGCGCGATTCCACCAACTCGGCGCGATGGTTGAGCGATTCATTGATCAAATCCTGAGTTGGCGTAACGGCCTCCTGCTGTGGAATAAGCATGGCTGATGTAGGAATCACATCCGCTTCGGCCAAAGCCGGATCCTCGATGCTGCGGCTGACCGCATTTTTCATGAGCAGCGCCTGCAACTGCAGGTTGTTTTGCGCAAGAATCAGATTCTGTTGGTCGGTGGAAACTGTGCTTTGTGCGCTCACTACCTGGATGGGAGGAGCCGTTCCGACCTTGGCCTGCTTCTTGGAATCGTCCAGCGCCTTTTGCGCGTAAGTCAGAGCTTCCTGCTGCACACGAACGTTTTCGTAGGCGTAGACCAGATCCCAGTACATATTTTCGATCTGGTCAACGGTGGTGATGATCTGCAGCCGGAACGCGACGTCGGTAATCTCACGATTATTTTTGGCGATGCGGATAAATCGTAGGTTGGGCAAGCTCCCAAAGCCCTGCAGCAAATTTTGCGTTAACCGGAACTGAAAGCCGGTATTGATCAGAGGCGTGAGTTCAGTGGTGATCAGATTCGAAGTCACATGCGTATTATCGAACCCAACACTCAATGCCGTTCCCCACTGAAATCCCTGCGTGTACCCAAAGTTCGCGGTGTAAGTGTTTTGAGCTACCACCGGAACTGGACTGAAGAGGCTGGTGGAGTCGGCTTGGCCCCTGTCGAGTTGAAGATTTCCCGTGAGAACTGGATCGAAGCTCATAATTGGCGAGCCAATGCCGAGGGTCGAACTGACCAAGCCGTTGGTACCGGTGCCGACGCCGGATGCGGCGACAGTGGTGCCGCCAGTGCCCGATCCGACTGTTCCCCCGAGGCCGCCAACGCCGCCGCCAGGGGTATTCTGCACTATACCTGCGTTTACACCCAGAATGCTTGCTCCCGACTTGGCGCGCAGATAGTCGGTGGCTGCGATGTTCAGGTTGTAGCGCGCGATTTCAATGTCGAGATTGTTCTCGAGAGCCAGTGCAACAGCATCGTCAATGGAGAGATAGATCTTGCCATCCCGCATTAGAGTGTCCATGCGCGGGGCATTTGCGAAATCTGGCTCGGGGAGTTCCCGGCCTTCGTACGGTTTCAGAATGTTGGGTACGGTCGGCCGAGACTTGGCGTAATCCTCTAAATGGATCGCCTGCGGTTGAGCCAATGTCGCGGTTGGCTGCGGCGCCGGCGCTGCAGGTACATTCTGCGCGCCTGCCATCGACCATTGCATGCAGCCGACGACGAACGCAGCCAGCCGCCACGCGCAACGCGCCGCCACACTTCTTCGGGGCCAAGAAAAAGACATAATTCGTCTCCTTGAATCAGAACAGAGGTGTATGTGAACTGAGATGTACGACGGACGCCGACACGAAAAATGCAAGCGTCTCTCCATCTTAGCGGGATCACCACGGCGAACGAGAGTGGAGATTGTAAAGAATTGTTAGGAATCAGGAACGGCGGCGGCCGTGCCTGATTTTGACGGTATCTATTGAGGTGGTTCGGTTGTGCCCGCTTGCGGAGCCGGTTGCGCGACCGAGGGCAGGCTCTTGCGTGGCGTGATATAAGGCACGCTGGGCATGTGCGTAACCTCGCCGCGCACCGCGTCGTCGATGCTGATGTGATCGTCATCCAGCAGCGTGCCGGTGGCGCGAGCCAGTTCAACACGCGATTTTTCGTAGGCCACAGTGGCATTGACCAGGGTTGACTCGGCGGTCGCCAACTGGCTCTGGTATTGCAGAACCAGTGTTGTCGTGGAAGTGCCGAATTGATATTTCTTCTGCTCGGCATCCAGCGATTCGCGGGCCAGATCGAGAGCGGCTTTTGCGGAATCCACGCTGGCGCGGTTTTGCTGTACTGAATATTGCGCGTTTCGTACTTCGATGCCGACCTGGTTTTCGATTTGCTGCATTCGCATCTGGGCTTGGCGGAATTCGAGTTCGGAGCGGATTTGCACTGCTTGCGCCGCGCGGTTGCGTATCGGGATGTTGAGCGTCAAGCCAATTCCTTTATCAGGGTTGGTGGAGTTGATCAACTGGTTGAGAGTAGGTCCGATGGGAGTGGTTGGGAAGACTGGCTCGGGGTTGCTTGCGCTCAGAGGGCCAGGGGCGGCGCAGCCGAATGCTTTCTGCAGTTCCGTCTCCGGTGTCGAGCACTCGTTCGCCGGGTTCTGGTTACCGCCAACTCCAGCCCCTCCGTAATACGCGAACAGATTCAAAGTGGGCAGAAGAGCGCTCCTTACGGCTCGATTGCTCAAGTCACGGCTGTTGAGATCGATTCTCGACTCGACCAACTCAGCTCGATGTCGCAGCGCGTCGTTGATCAGATCCTCCGTGGGAACAACCGATTCTTGCGCAGGAATATCCATTGTCGAAGAGGGAATTACTTCTGCCGTTGCCAGAGCCGGATCTTTTAAGGTGCGCGTGAGGGCGTTTTTCATGAGCAGTTGCTCAAGCTGCAGGTTTGTTTGCGCTGCGGTAACCAGTTGCTGATCTTGCGCGACCGTGCTTTGTGCGCGAACGGTTTCAATCGGAGCCAGGCTGCCGATTTCGACCTGCTTCTTCGTGTCCGACAAGGTTTTCTGCGCGAAAGCCAGCGATTCGTTTTGCACGCGGGCATTCTCGTAAGCGTAGACCAGGTCCCAATAAATGTTCTCGATCTGATCCACCGAGTCGATGATCTGCAATCGGAAGGCAACATCGGAGATTTCGCGGTTGTTCTTGGCGATTCGAATGAAGCGCGTGTTTGCGGCGAACCCCATGCCCTGCAGAATCGGCTGCGTGACGGTTGCTCTGAAATTGGAATTGAGGGCCGGGCTCAC
>JASHTD010000299.1 GCA_030040725.1 Candidatus Sulfotelmatobacter sp.
GTCTTCCTTCCCGCCGCGATCGTGAAGCAATTCAAGCAGGCCGGCAATCCCGCCGACACGCGCATGCGGAAGCATTTGATATTTGCTCATGCGCACCGGAGTTTGCCTCTTCTTCAAATCCGCCACTTTTAAACCTCCCGGCGGCAAAACAATCTCGCCAGTATTTTCCGGGTCGGGAAGGGCATGTTCTATGTCGGGTTCGGTCATCACTTTGTAGATGTAGTCGACAAGCTCAACAAATCGGGAAGACTTGCGGTCGCGCGGGCGCGCAATGCGCACATTGATATCCGATCGAATGCGAGCCGGATTTCGCCCGAGGACCACGATCCGGTCGGCCAGCATGACCGCTTCTTCAATATTGTGCGTGACTATGAAAATGGCGCTGGTGGTCATCTTTTTGTTGAGCCACAACTCCAGCAGTTCGCCGCGCAGATTCTCTGCCGTGAGCACGTCCAGCGCGGAAAACGGTTCGTCCATAAACAGTACTTCCGGTTCGACCACCAGAGCCCTCGCGAAACCGACGCGCTGCTTCATGCCTCCGGAGAGCTCTTTGGGATAAGCGGTTTCAAAACCGTCCAGTCCGACGGTATCGAGCGTCCGCAGCGCGCGCTTGCGCCGTTCTACGGCCGCAACTCCCCGTGCTTGCAACGGAGCCTCGACGTTTTCCAGCACCGTGAGCCATGGAAACAACGCAAAACTCTGAAAAACGATGGCAACGTTAGGAATTTGAGATTCGATGGGCTTTCCTTGCCAGAACAATGCTCCCGATGAAGGCTGCGACAGCCCGCTTAATATCCGCAGCAGAGTCGATTTGCCGCAGCCTGACGCGCCGAGCAGGGCGACAATCTTCCCGGCTTCGATGGCAAAATCCATCAGCCCCACAACCTGAATGCGTGTTCCATCCGGTTGCGGATACCATTTCTCGATGGCCCGGGCTTCGATGATTGGTGTGCTCGGCACGTAAACTCCCCCTACTTTCTATACACGATTACCGCAAGGGCGCAAAGTGCGCTCGCCGCTTTAACATTGCATTTACAATTCCGGGGATCTTCAGGCAGCGAAGTTTTCGTCTGGCAGAACGGGAATCCGTTGCGGCGTCCGGTCGGTCAGTTCAACCAGGCGAGCCAGCTTCGCGCACAGTTCGTTGGTGAACTGCGCCGATGAAAAACGCCACTTCCAATTGCCCTCTTCACGACTCGGGGTGTTCATGCGAGCCTCGCTTCCCAGGCCAAGCACATCCTGCAAGGGAATCAGGGCGAAATCAGCGACGGAACTCAGCGCCGCGCGAATGAACGCCCAATGAATACCATCCTGGCATTGTCCAAGATAAGCCTCGGCATTCCGGCGTACGTAATCGTTTGCTGAGGTATACCAGCCCACCGTCGTATCGTTATCGTGAGTTCCTGTGTAGATGACTTTTCCGGCTGCACGATGCGGCAGATACATGTGCGCGCCTTCATCGTTGAAGCCAAATTGCATTACCGCCATGCCTGGTATTCTTAGCCTGTCCCGCAAAGCGTGGACTTCGGGCGTGATATAACCTAAATCTTCGGCAAAGAACGGCAGCCCGCCCAGAGCTTCGGAGAGTTTTTGAAACAGCGCGTCGCGAGGACCATCCACCCAGCGTCCGTTCACCGCGGTTGAGTCTCCAGCCGGAATTTCCCAGAACTGATCGAAACCACGAAAGTGATCCAGCCGGATGTAGTCGCAATTCCGGGTCGCCCATCGTAAACGCTCGATCCACCACTTGTAACCGCGTTGGTTCATCACGTCCCAGCGGTATAAAGGATTGCCCCATCGCTGCCCTGTAGCGCTGAAAAAATCAGGCGGCACACCAGAGACGACTTCGGGTTCAAGGGCTCCATCCAATCGGAACAGTTCGGAGTGGGCCCACACATCGGCGCTGTCGTAGTTCACGAAAATCGCCAGATCGCCAACCAGCCGAATCCAGCGTTCGGAAGCGTAGCGCCGCAGCGCATTCCATTGCTCGTAAAAAGCAAACTGCAACGCGCAGCGAATCTGGAGATCTTCGGCTAATTCCTTCCGCGCTTGCTCGATGGCTTGCGGCTCGCGGCGCACCAACTCAGGAGGCCATTGGTTCCAGCTTGCCAGTTTGTACCGCGAACGGAGTGAATCGAAGAGAACAAAATCATCGAGCCATCCCGCGTTCTCCTTGCAGAAGCGCTCAAAACGCTGCCGTGCCGCACCCGATGCAGTTTGGATGAAGCCTCGCCCCGCCTCGAACAGGACTGGCATCTTCGTTGCAAAAACCTGGTCATATTCAACGTGATCGGACTCGCCAAGCAAATGAGAGAACTTTGCGCGGTCGATCCAGCCATGATCGGCGAGACGTTCCAGGCTGACTAAGAGTGGATTCCCGGCAAAGGCAGAAGTCGAGGAATAGGGAGAATTACCGTAGCCCACCGGTCCGAGCGGCAGAACCTGCCAAAGGCTCTGGCGCGCCGAAGCCAGCGAATCGACAAATGCGTAAGCCGCGGGACCAAAATCGCCGATGCCGCCGCGCGAGGGCAGCGACGTTGGATGCAACAGAATGCCTGCGGCACGCGGAAACGACATGCAACTCGAAAAGCACTTTCAAGGCTTCATACAAATCGTGAGCCCGGACATTTTTTCATGTATCCTGCGATAAGAGAGGAAGATCGGCTA
>JASHTD010000390.1 GCA_030040725.1 Candidatus Sulfotelmatobacter sp.
ATCCTGAAAGTCCTCGCCGTATTCGGCCTGGAAACGCGGAAAGTAGGCCCGTCCGCCGGTCATGGCGGCAAAGGTTCGCATTTCGTTGTCGGCCTGCAGGTAATCCATACGGCCGACGGGGATGCCCATGCCATGCGGGGCAGCGCGGCCCGACGCTTCGTACATCTCGCGAATGATCCAGCCCACGCTGATGGGGAAGATTGTCACATCCGGAGTGTCTTTGACCTTCTTCAAAATCTTGTCATACGTGATGCGGCTAAAAGTGTCCACACCGGTGCTGATCAGGATGACGTACTTCTTGCCCTCGACGCGATCCAGGCGATCCAGCGTGTCGTACAGAGCATCGAACTCATTCGTCTCCGAAAACCCGGGAATGCGCAATTGGTTCAGCGCGCCGTAAATCGCCCGCTTGTCCTGGGTGAAATCCACAAGAATGTGCGGCAACATGTCGTAATAGGATACTGCGACCCAGTCGCCTTTCTGCAGCGTGCTGGCGAAGGCGTAGGAGGCCTGCAGCGCGTCGATCATGAATCCGTAGTTCGTGGCGCCGTACTCAACCAGCAAGACTGCGGTGATGGGCGCTTTTGTAACGTTAAAATCCTGAATCTGCTGCGGGTTCCCGTCCTCAAAAAGGCGAAAATTCTCTTTCTTCAGGCCGGGAACGAACTGCCCATTCTTGGTGGTGACCATGACATCCACGTTCACCAGGGGCACATTGACCTTAATTGAATAATCGGGCATGCCCTCGACTTTCTTGGGGGTCACCGGAGGCGGCGGAGGCGGCGGAGTTTCAGGATTCTTCTTGGGAATAGCATAGGGCCCGATATCGCCGGTTGGGCCACCGGCATCGTCTGGGACATCCTGCTTCTGCTTGCCATTATTCTGGTCCTGACTCTGGTCTTGCGCCGGCGGCGATTGCGTTTGGTCCTGAGCAGAGGCTGGAATCAGAAAAAGAAGCGAGGCCAGCAGAACGATCGCCAGGGGGGCACACCTGCGCGTCGGCGATGAGGTGTTTGCGGCCATAGGTTTGGAGAGCATGGGAACCTCTGAAAAACAGAATAAACGTTGTTTGGAGACAAAATGCCCTGTGCTAGTATAGACGCACGGATTCGCGATTGGGATGTTTTGCCCGGCTCCCAGCAATTCCCCTCCTGGCAACGATCTTACAATCGAGCGAACTCTAATCGAGTATACGGTGGGGGCCGATTCGACCATCGCGGCATTTTCCATGAAAAAATTGGTGTTTGCGCTCTTCGTTGCTCCGCTCTCCTTGCTGTCTTTTTCGTTCGCCCAGACGCGCACGACCCAGATATCTCAAGAACCGAAAACCATTGCGGTCAGCCAGATTCACGCTGGGATGCACGGGGTCGCCTACACCGTGTTTGAAGGCATCAAGCCCGAGGCCATGGAAGTCGAAGTTCTGGGCGTGATGCACAACGTGAATGGGCCGAAGGGCGACATCATTCTGGTGCGGCTGCACGGCCAGAAAGTGGAGTACACGGGCGTCGTCGCGGGCATGAGCGGCAGCCCGGTATATCTCGATGGCAAACTGGCGGGAGCGCTGGCGTTCCGGATTGGAGAATTTTCGAAAGAGCCGATCGCAGGCGTGACCCCGATCGCCGACATGATGGAGATCAACGCGCTGGATAAGACTCCGGCGGAGGAGAGTGCCGCGACCAAACCGACCATGAGTATGGTTGCGGGCAAGACGGCGTCGCCGGGACAGACTTCCGCGATTTCAGGGTTGAGCCCGGATGCGGCGGTGAGTGTAGCGAATTATCTGAAGCCCATCGAAAGCCCCTTGGTGTTTAACGGATTTTCGGAAGAGGCGATTCAGCTTTTCGCGGGAAAGCTGGGAGCTGCGGGAATCGTTCCGGTGATGGGCGCAGGATCGATCAGCAACGACAAACAGCCTGAGCCGCTGGTACCGGGATCGGCCGTCAGTGCGGTTCTGGTCCGCGGCGATATGGATATCGAAGCGACCTGCACGGTCACGTATGTCGATCTGCAGAAATTGCTGGCATGCGGGCATCCGCTGTTGCAATTCGGGTCCGTCGATCTGCCGATGAATAAAGCGGAAGTGCTGGCAACACTGCCTTCGCCGCTCAACGCTTTCAAAATCGTGGATACAACGGAGCCGGCGGGAACTTTTGTGCAGGATCGTCACACTGGGATTCTCGGGGTCTTCGATAAGCAGCCGGAAATGATTCCGGTAACGCTGAGCATTCACAGCAGCACGGGGGAAAAGCAATTTCATTACGAAGTGTTGAATAATCCGAAGCTCACGCCGGTAGCGCTGATGGTAACTGTGTTCAACGCGCTGCACGGGGTGAATGAATTTGGCGAAGAGATTACTTACCGGCTGTCGGGCAGCATTGGCGTGAAGGGATTTCCGGAAGTGACCATGCGAAATATGTTCTCTCCGGAAGAGAATTCGCAGCCCGCGGCAATGCAGGCTGCACTTTCGCTGGGCGAGAGATTCAGCCGAATCTATGACAATCCTTACAATGCGCCCGCGATTGCGGGTGTCAATCTGAATTTCGATCTTGTCCGCGAGCGGCGCTGGGCGCGGCTGGAGAGCGCGCGCACCGACGTGACCGAAGCGCGCCCCGGCGACGAGATAATGCTGGAGACGGTACTCGAGCCCTACCGGGGCGAGCGCATCGTTCAGCGCATCCCGGTGAAGATTCCCACTTCGGCCAGCAAGGGAACACTGCGGATTCTGGTGAGCGACGGCGATACCCTTGATCATCTTTCCCGCGGCAGCGCCGCCTTTGGCAGCCAGCTTGATCTTGCATCTACCATCGCCTTGCTCAACAAAGAACACGCCAACAACCGGGTCTACGTTTCGCTGCTGGAAGCGGATCCCGAGGCGCGTGTTGCGGACAAGGTCATGCCGACATTGCCGCTTTCCATCATGAATGTAATGGATGGCATGCGCGGCAATCAGGAGATGGTGGTCAGCGGCGAATCGAATGTGGACGAAACCGCAACCGCTCCGCTGGATTATGTGGTGAGCGGCGCGGAGCTGCTAACGGTCACGGTGAAGTAGAAAGCGACCCTGAGGCTATTTCAGCAGCACGCTTGACTGCACGTTATATCGATAGAGACGCAGGTTCAGTCCGCTCTTACGCCAGATGAATGTTTCCTCGGCCTCTCCCTGGTCGAATTGCGTATCGAATTCTGAAGTAACGAATGTCCCGCCGGTTGTTATATTCACATTGATATGGACTTGCTTGGCCGCTCCCGCGTCCCCGAGTTTCCCGTGTAGCTGTTCCAGGAAGTGCAGCGCCCCATCACGGGTTCTCCACCGCGAAAATGACGGGTCCGCTTCGCTGCAAATTTCCTCGTACTGGCCTGTGTTGAGCTGCTCGTGAAAGCGCTGTGCTACCCCGTCGCCATACATGTAGCCGGAATAGAACGCTGAACCGCACTGCCAGAGGAAGAGTATGAGCAAGATGGCGGTTACCGCGCCGGTCCACTTCCAAAGAATGCGCGTCTGAGGTCTCGTGTTGCTCCCGAAATCGGGAGCGGGCCACTGAGGGGACGCGCTCATCAAGCCTCCGTAGGCTGATTTCTCCGCAATAATGCTTGCTGCTTGCGATGGCTGCGTCTGCGTTCGGCGCTATTCTTCCTCTTCGCCCATCTGCTGCGCGAGATACCGCTCGTAGCCGAGTTCTTTGATCTGGTGCATCTGGGCTTCGAGAAAGTCGACGTGGTCTTCTTCGTCTTTTAGCAGCTCGACCAGCAGATCGCGCGAGCCGTTATCGCCTTCCTTGGTGGCGATGGCGATTGCATCGTTGTATTGTTTGACCGCGCCGACCTCGAGCGCAAGGTCGCTCTCGATCATGGCCTTCAC
>JASHTD010000352.1 GCA_030040725.1 Candidatus Sulfotelmatobacter sp.
TGGAAGCAGGGCGAATGACCTACAGCGAGAAGGATCCCTTGACTAACGCCGTTCTACGATTGTCGGCATCCATGGATGCAACCGCGGCCACCAGCGGCGAACGTTCGCGCAATATTCCTGATACTGTTGGCCAAACTTGCCGCGCAGTGTCGGCTCCTCATAAAAAAGTACGAATAGATGGACGCCCAATGCCACAGCAGCGACGGCGGCGATCAGGGCGGGATTTGGATGACCGAAAACAATCCAGAGCCCAACCCAGCCCACGGCAAACCCAAGATACATTGGATTACGAACATATCGGTAAGGGCCAACCACCACCAATCGGCTTGGCGGAATCATGGGCGCAGGGGTGCCGCGGCCGGTCCAACCGAAATCCCAAATGCAGCGCAGTGCGACGGCAAAGCCGAGGATCGACGGAATCGCGGCCAGCCAGCGCCAACTCAGTATTCGCGTGACTGCAACCGTGAAACCGAGCCATCCCGGCAATAACCAGAACCAGAGCGCGAAGAAAGCTGAACCAACAGCGAGAGAGGCCAAGGTTGTAAGCCAGCGAGGAAAATTACCTGAATGCTCTGCTCCATTTGGCAGGACGTCCTCCGATCGAAGAGGCGTCCGGCGTTCGCTTGTGTTGTCCATGATTCGGTGCTCTCCTTTGGCGGCGTAGTTCTCTTACCGCGCCTGGCCGGGCGACCGCGACGCTAATCTTTAGGCCACTCGTATGGGAAAAGTTTCCCGGCATTTTCTGGCGTAAGAGTAACGCCAAGCTCTTGTGCAGCAAGCGACAGCACGGGATCGCGTCCCGACTCCAGATCGTAAGGTTGGGGCAGTGCAATTTCATCGGGCATAACCCCGCTATGTTCGAGGCTCTTGCCATCGCTCATGATCAAGTTGGCGATCGTGACCTCGGCGCCGTAGTCTACGCCGGAGCTGGCAAAATAATAGCCCGTGGCTTCCATGACGCTGCCTGAAGTCTTGTCGCCGATTACCTTCCCCCGCTTTTCGAGTTGCATCACGCGCGCGAAAATCTCTGAGGCCGAGGCAGACTCGCTATCGACCAGCACGATAACTTTGCCTGGAAAGTAAATCGGGCGCTCTCTCTTGGCGATTTCGGCTTCGGTTTTCTTGCGTCCGACCCGATCGAAAAGCTTTACGTCGTGATCAAAAAACATTCCCGCGAGGTACTTGAGGGTCTCGACTGACCCGCCGGGATTCCCGCGCAGGTCCACGATCAAACCATCTCCCTTGTGAATCTTCTTGCCGAGTGTATAAAACTCTTCCGCACCGAAGAAAAACCAGGGCAGCCTGAGGATATTGATGTTGCCCAACTGGATCCACTGCATCCGCATGCGTTGCAGGACATTTTGGTTCTTACGTATTACGTCGTAGCGGACTCCCGCGCCCGGGCGGTAAGCCAGGTCGGGAGACATGGTGACTTTAGCCTTAATGCCCAGTTTCAGTTTTCCTGTTGCAGGCGAGTCGATCTCAAGCAGGACGTCCGGCTTGGGATCCAGTATCTGATCCAAATACTCAATGCTTCCGAGGTTTCGCCGGTTAGGAGCAGTTCCGTTGATTGAAATGATCTGCTGGCCCGGCTTTAACCCCTTCGATTCTGGATCAGAGCCGGGTCGTACTCGTGAAATGAGGCAAGCACTCCACACCATCTGGTAGTCGAAACCAAAATCAAGGTGGTAGGGCCGCGCCGGGGGTAGGAAACGCGTATGAGAGTCGTTGAGTTCGCTGACAGCAACTGCAATTTGAGTGAGCGCTTCGTTCAACG
This sequence comes from Candidatus Sulfotelmatobacter sp., assembly GCA_030040725.1. Classification (GTDB taxonomy): domain Bacteria; phylum Acidobacteriota; class Terriglobia; order Terriglobales; family Acidobacteriaceae; genus Sulfotelmatobacter. The sequence goes on from JASHTD010000352.1 coordinate 1,778, forward strand.
AGTTCGATTCTGCAATTTTGACACGCGCTCTCTGCAGCGTTCCATTCCAATCTAATCCGGTCATCTTCGGATCGTAGTAGAGGCTCTCAATCCCCTTGGAAACGCCGTCAAGAATGCCAAGCGCCCTTCCTCGGTCAGTGTTCGAGATGGTCCCGGTGGATTTCTGGGGGGTCGTGTCTTGTGCAGGACTACTAACGGCAGCCGCCAACAACGGCAACATGAGGGAGGCAAAGGCGATCTTTTGCAACATGAGTCCTCCGTCTGCAACGCAGACAAATAGCACAGCCTCGGCCAACTTGCCACAAGAATCTCGTTGTCTGCGCGTGCTGAGCGGACTTGGGTGGATCTAAGTTTGGCGTGGAAATCATCGCATGGCGGGCGGCGGACTAGAGAAGAGGGTTGTCGATCAGGACACGCCGTTTCAGCTGGCGGCTTGGTCGCTTGTAACCGTGGCGGGAGATTGAGACTTCGAGGGATGGGAACTCATTTCATGGTGTGCGGCTTCGAGATCGAAATGCAGGGAATCGAGCACTGTTGTCGGCATTTCTGTGCCCCAGGTTTCCATGTCTTCTTCCGTCCAGCTACCGTTCAGGCGGATGGCGCCGGTGATGTCTTCAGGAAACGCCTGCCGGTAATCGCCTTCGCGGATGAGAATATCTCCCATCAGCCGCCCAGTGTGCATGTCAAAAACGCGGCGGCTGGCTTGTCCCCCCGAGTTGGTCAGGCACAGTAGAACCTCGCCGTCGTTGCCGAAATTTTCGCGGTGATACCAGGCTTGCGGCGCGTCGATTTTGGGATGATGACGCCGGGGGCGTTTGTGCTGTTCCGGTTCGATCGCCTGCATTTCATTGGCGGGATTGAAATATAAAATTCGCTGGCAGGAATCGCACACCACGGTTTGTTGCCCGGTGCGCACCTCGTTATAGGTTTGCGGACGAAGCATGACCTGGCAAGCCATGCATTTGTGGTCGCGGACTTCCGAGATGCCGCTGCCGCGGAATTTGGAAACTCGCTCGTAATGCCGCAGCAAATCCTCGGTCACGCCAGCACGCAATTGATCGCGTTTAGCGCGCCATTCCGCTAGCTGCTTTTCATCTTCGGCGGTGCGCTCGCGAGCCGCGGCTTTCTCTTTCTCAATCTCGGCAGTCTCCGCCTTCAGTTCGTTTTGGGCCGCTTTTACTTCTTTCTCACGCGCGTCGGCGGTGAGCATCAACTCGAGAATCTTGTCTTCAGTCGCCGTGATTTCCTTTTCGGCGAATTGAATCTCGTGCAGCAGCGCCTTGTACTGATCATTCGTCTTTACGTCGAGGGATTGGTCGCGGTATTTGGAGATTTTTCCGCGCAGGTCGGTAATGGCAGTCTCATGCTTGCGGCGGGTAGCTTCGTCGGCTTTCACGGCGGTCTGGGCTTTTTCCAGTTGCGCCTTCGTCCCAGCCAGTTTTTGCTCGATTGCCGCGACGCGCTTAGGAAGTTCGGCGATTTCCTCGTGCAGGCGACGGATTTCCTTATCCGCATCTTGCAGGCGCAGCAGATTTTCGATTTCTGGAAGCATCCGGAAGGACTCAATTTCGATTCTATCACGCGTAAACGCGGCATTCCCGGCGACGTTCGACGCTAACCATCTCCGGGTTCGGGCGTCGATCTATGTGCCTTTGCGGGTGTAAACTCTTTCGTTCGACTCTGCGTGGTTTAGGAGTGGGCTCGGTGCCGACAAACTGACCTGCTCTCCGTTTCTTCAATTTCTTACTTCGGGGTTCATGTGAAAAGAAATCTTTGGATTTGCCTTATCGTGTCCGCTCTCTGCTGCATTGCTGCGCCGCTCTGGGGGCAATCGTCCCCAACCAAACCCCTCACGATTGAGGAAATTTTTGCTCCCGGCGGTCTGGCGGGACGCGGTCCAGAAGATATGGAGTGGAGTCCGGACGGCACCAAACTCTCCTACGTTCAGCGCAACGACGAAGGCGAGCAGGGCGAGTTGTGGTATGTGGACGCCGCGACCGGCGAGAAAAAAGTTTTGCTAAGCGCGGCCAAGCTGGCTTCGCTTGCGCCCGACTACGAGAAAATCAAGAATGAGCGCGAAAGGGAGCGCGTTACGCGCTATCACGTGGCAGCATACGTCTGGACTCCGGATTCGAAGCGGTTGCTGTTCGATGCTCACGGCCAGCTGTGGCTTTTTGACATAGCAACCAGCACCGCGGTGCAGTTCACTTCCGCGCCCGATCCCAGCATCGATCCCAAGTTTTCTCCCGACGGAAGCCACGTTTCCTATGTACGCCAGCACAACCTGTATGTGCGTCCCGTCTCCGGCAAGGAAGAAAAGCAGCTCACCAAAGACACGGGAAACGAACTGCTCAACGGCGATATCGACTGGGTCTACGCCGAGGAATTGTCAGTGCGCAGCAACTATTTCTGGTCGCCCGACAGCAAGCAGATCGTTTTTCTGCACATGGATGAGACGAAGGTTCCACCATATCCGATTGACAATCTGATCCCCACGCAACCGACGGTGGATTATCAGAAGTATCCCAAAGTTGGCGATCCGAACCCCGTCGTCAAGCTGGGCGTGGCAGATGCCGAGAAAGGCAAAGTTCGCTGGATAACGCTAACCAATGACGAAGATACTTACATCCCACGTTTTGGATGGGTCCGCGATGGAATCCTCTGGGCGGAATTGCTGAATCGCAACCAGGACCAGATGGATTTGTTTTTTATCGATGCGAAGTCGGGGAAATCAACCAAAGTGCTCACCGAAACTACTCCCGGCGCATGGATCAACGTCAATGATGATTTCCGCATATTGAAATCGGGCGATCGTTTCTTGTGGTCGAGTTGGCGCGACGGGAACACGCAGTTGTATCTCTACAGCTTCGACAAGCAGAATCCGCTCGCGGCAGAAGCCAAGCTGGAAAATCAAATTACCCGCGGCGATTTCGAGGTGCTCGGCGTGGAGGGAGTCGACGAAGGTTCGGGCACAATCTTTTTCTCGTGCAACAAAAATGATCCGCGGCAGCGGCAGATTTATTCGAGCAAACTGGATGGAAGCGGCATGCAGCGGGTTACTCCGGGTGAAGGGATGTATTCAGCCCAGTTTGCCGACGACGCCCGGCACTACGAACAGATGTTTGTTGGGCCGGTCACTGCGCCCCGCATTTCGCTTTGCTCCGTCGGGGGCTCCTGCACTTCTATCTGGAAGGGGCGTGATGAAGTGGCAGAGTACGGCCTGCGTGCTCCAAAATATCTTGAATTCAAAGCCGACGATGGTACCACCTTGTACGGCCGTTTGCTGCTGCCTGAGAATCCGCCGGTCAACGGCAAGATTCCGCTGATCATCAACATTTACGGAGGCCCTGCGGCGCAAATGGTGTTGAAAGAATTAGAGAATCCGTTTGATGAGGTTCTTTCCCGCCAGGGCTTCGCGATTTTTGCCGTCGACAACCGCGGCACACCGAACCGTGATCGCAAATTCCAGACCACGATTCGTCATGAGTTCGGCGCGATCGAACTGAAAGATCAACTTACTGCGCTAGACCAGCTTCTTGCTGACTATCCTCAGCTTGATAAGAATCGCATTGGTATCTGGGGATGGTCGAACGGCGGCTCGATGACTGTCTACGCCATGACCCATACCGATCGCTTTCGAGCCGGGGTGGCGGTTGCGCCGGTCACCGACCAGATCAACTACGACAGCATCTATACCGAGCGCTACATGGGCCAGCTGAAAGATGATAAAGAAGGCTACGCTCAATCGGATGTTACGACGGATGCCGCCAAACTCCACGGCGCGCTGTTACTGGCTCATGGCACCGGAGACGACAATGTGCACTTCCAGAACAGCATGCAGATGATCAATGCATTGATCAACGCCGGAAAACCATTCGAACTGATGATCTATCCGAACAAGACTCACAGCATCTCCGGCAGCGAGGCGCGCGATCACCTGTTCCACATGATCGACAATCACTTTCAACGGGAGCTGAAGTAAAAATAGCGTATGAATCAGGGCGTCGATGAAGACAGAAGGTGACCTGCTCCTGCAAGGAAAATCTGTCCGACTGGAGCCCCTTGAGCATCGTCATGCGGATGGACTGGCAGCCGCCGCAGCCGCCGATCCTTCGCTGTACCGACTGAGTCCAGTTCCGCAGGGTAAAGACGAAGCCAGGCGATATATCGATACTGCGCTATCGTGGGCCGAGGCGGGAACAGCCGTGCCGTTTGCCGTCGTGCGGGTTGCTGAAGAGTCGGTGATCGGCTCGACCCGTTTCTGGAACATCGAACGGTGGCCCTGGCCGCAAGGCCACCCCCGACATGGCCGAACGGCTCCCGATGCCTGTGAGATCGGTTATACGTGGTTTACAAGTTTGGCTATTCGCACCGCTGCAAACACGGAATCGAAGTTTCTGATGCTGCGACACGCATTCGAAGAGTGGGAAGTCTTCCGAGTCT
>JASHTD010000391.1 GCA_030040725.1 Candidatus Sulfotelmatobacter sp.
ACCGCCTTGTATTTGCGAACCAGTTCGCTTTTGACTTTGCGGAACATTTCCTGGTAGTTGGCGCCGGTTTTATTCATCTCTTCGGAGTAAGCTTCAAGAATGACGCGGACTTCGTCATTGATGCGATCTTCGAGGGTGAGTTCATCGAGCAGGGCAGCGTGCACGCGCTCGGTAACCTTGGGCACAGCCGAGGTTTCGATGGCCTTGGCAGCGATCAGTTTTTTGGTAACTTCGCGGGCCAGGTAGCCCACATATTCCTTGGAAAGAAGCATGTGCGGATGAAGCGCTGAATTCCAGCGAATAATTTGTGCGTGAAATCTAGAGTGTAACACAGACAAGAGAGTTGCGGGTTTAGGGCGAAGGAGAGTGGTGCCATAGCAGAGGCGAGCCAGAGGCGCGATTTTGCGCGCGGCTCGCCCAGATCCTTCGCCACGCAAAAGAGGCTTGCTCAGGATGACAATCAAACTGCACCACCCCCGAAGGAGAGAAGAATGCCTCTGGTAAGAATCGATCTTCTTGAAGGCAAAACCGAGGAGTATCGCGCGCAGATCGGCGAGATCGTGCATCAGGCGATGGTCGATTGCCTGAACGTTCCGAAAGACGACCGCTTTCAGGTCATCACTGGGCATTCGAAGAAGGGGTTGCAGTTTGACCCAGGTTATCTCGGCATCCGGCGATCTGACGATTGCATTTTTTTGCAGATCACCCTGAACAGCGGACGCACGACCGAAATGAAGCAGCGTTTTTACCGGGCGGTGGCCGAAGGACTGCATCTGCAATTGAAGCTGAGGCGCGAAGACGTGCTGATCAGCCTGGTGGAGGTTGAGAAGGTGGACTGGTCGTTCGGCAACGGCGAGGCGCAGTACGCAAACCCCGCACGATAGAGCAAGGAAGACGCAGGGGTTCGAGGAGGAGCCCCGCCGGCAAGCCGCAGCACGCCGGCGAGAGTGGGTTACCGAGGTACCGCAAAAGCAATTCCAATCTATATCGGCTTACGATATAGTATGTGGTTTGCGGCGGATCACGGCACAAAACCAATCGGCGGCATGAAAAAGCTCACCTTGTCGGACTATCAGGCATTGGCGGAGTTTCGATATCACATCCGCTCCTTCCTTCATTTCAGCGAACAAGTGGTGAAGAAGGCAGGACTGGAGCGGGGCCAATACCAGCTCATGCTGGCGATCAAGGGCATGCCGGCGGAAGTGCGGCCGCGCATCCGCGAATTAGCCAACCGAATGCAGATCCGTCACCACAGCGCGGTAGAACTGGTGAATCGACTGGAGGCGGGAGGGTTCGTCCATCGCACCCGAGCGAAGGATGACCGGCGGGAAGTGCTGCTGGGACTCACGGCCAAGGGGGAAAGAGTGCTGGCAAAGCTGGCTCTCCATCACCACGATGAATTACGCTCGGCAGCGCCGGATCTAGTGACCTCTCTGCACCGCATCATGCGCGGGGGACCGAACCGCTAGGGCCCCGCGGCGAACGCCTGGAAGAGCCAATCATGACAAACACACAGAAAGAGAAAAGTTCCCGAGCGACATGGCTGTTCAAGCAACGGCTGCTCAATCATCGTTTGATCCACAAGTACGGGTCGATGATTCGCGGCGATCTGGCCGAGGTTTACGCGCGCGATCTTCGCAAGTGGCTGATTGTGGCGCCGATTATCGGGCTGACGACGGGGCTGATGATTACAGGAATTGTGGTGATCATTCTGGGGAAGATGTGGCCGCCGATTCTGCAGTATTACCTGAACCATCATTGGAGCATCGTGCCGGGACTGGTTCTGGCGTTCGTGGTCACGGGACTGATCATGCAGTATCTGACACCGAATCCCGATCAGCACTCGACCGAAGAAATCATTCATGCCTACCACGAGCGGGAAGGGGTGGTGAATGTGCGCTCGTTTGTGCCGAAAATTGTGGCAGCAATAACCACAGTAGGAGCGGGCGGCAGCGCGGCGCTGGAAGGCCCCAGCATTTATGGCGGGGCGGCGATCGGATCGTGGCTGTGGACCAAGCTGCGGCGTTTACGGCTTACCGAGCGCGACCGGCGGATCGTGCTGATTTGCGGGGCAGCGGCGGGCATGTCGGCGGTGTTTCGGGCACCGCTCACCGGAATTGTGTTCGCTCTAGAAATGCCCTACCGCGACGATCTGGCGCATGAGGCGCTGGTGCCGTCGCTGATCGCTTCGGTGGTTTCATTTGTGACTTTGAGTTCGTTTCTGGGTGCCGCGCCGCTATTTGATTTCACCGGCTGCAATTCTTTTACGCGCGTGGATGTCTACTGGAGCGCGCTGTTGGGACTGATTATCGGGCTGGTGGGGATGGTGTTTGTGGTGACCTTCCGCCGCGCCCGTAGTTTTTTTGTGCAGTGGCGCATCGCACACTGGATGAAGATGGCGATCGGCGGACTGGGGACGGGAATCTGCGGAATTCTTTTCCTGTATCTTTACCCGGGAAACCTGGTTCCGCTGGGGCCGAATTATGAAGCGGTTGGGCAAATCCTAGGTCAGCCACACCGCACGGGGGAACTGGTGGTTTTCAGCGTGCTGAAACTGGCGGCGACGCTGTTCACCCTTGGTGCGGGCGGAGTGAGCGCGATGTTCGTGCCATTGTTTCTTACGGGCGGAAGCCTGGGAACGGCGTTCGGGCAGTCGATTGCACACAGCTCGTGCCTGAATCTTTTTGCCGCGGTGGGCATGGCATCGTTTCTGTCGGCGGGGTACAAGACTCCGCTTGCGGCGGTAGTGTTCGTTGCGGAAGCGACCGGCGGTCATGCATTTGTGGTTCCCGCGCTCATCGGGGCGGCGGTCGCGTATGCAGTTTCAGGAGACGCTTCGGCCTCGGCCGATCAACGCCTGCATGAAGGGGCGAGAGTGCACGACGTTTAGTGCGTTTCGATTGAGGCAGAGACTGTTGTTTGCGAAGCAAAAGTGAGCAGGCGCTAGCTATCCGGCTCAGGCGTGAGCAATAGCTATTGCCAACGCATCCCAGTTTTCAGTATCCTTCGGCAATCCTAAAAAGGTCCTCTGCCGGTGCATCCGATTCTAGATCTCAATCGATCGCTTCTTTCCACACGTGGTGCCGTGCCGTGCGGAAGCCGGCCGCACACCGTCTTTGGCTGTTGTCGATTTGCCGGTTTTCCTCTTACGCACTAAATCGACGACATAAGAAAATTTTCCGAACTCAGGGAGGGGGCAATGAAGAAACTACAACGTGGTGT
>JASHTD010000392.1 GCA_030040725.1 Candidatus Sulfotelmatobacter sp.
TGATCGCCGCAGGTGCGGACGTCAATCTGCGTGCCCGCAACGGTTATGCCCCGCTTACCTGGGCCCTGGCGAGAAATAACGCCCAGGTGGTTCACATGTTGCGCCAGGCTGGAGCCAAACCCTAGAGGCTCCTCAACTTCCGCTCCACCAAGGCCGTTGTGACCAGAACTCTTACCCGTCAATCTTGGCGTCGCGCAATTGTCTTACTGCGGTTTCTGAATTCACCGGCGAATAATAAACTTCCTTGAAAGTGTACGAGCGCGCCTTCGTGGCCAGCACCGGCATGATTTCAATATGCCAGTGGTAATCCTCGTCGATCGTCTTCCAGAAACCCAGTGTTTTCGAAGGATGCAGGCTGTTCGGCGACGTGTGCAGCACCAGGTGAAAGCTTTCCGTGAACGCCCGAATGCGCTGCAGCGTGCGCCGCAGCAGGGCGGCGAGATTCACTCGCAGTCCAGGCTTCGACAAGCCGGTGCGTTCAAATGACGCCTCGTGATTGCGCGGCATGATCCAGGTTTCGTAGGGAACACGAGGCGCATAGGGTCCGATGGCGACGTAATCTCCGCGCGCTTCAATCACCCGCGAGGCCTGACGTTCTTCCTGGTTGAGAATGTCGCAAAACACGCAGCGCTCTTTGCTGACGAAATATTCGCGCCCGGCCCGCAACTCGTAAAGCACACGACGCGGAACAAACATCGTGGCAGTTAACTGCGAGCATGGATGACTAAACTCCTGCCCCGAGCCGGGACCGAAGTCTTTGAACAGGCTCACATATTTGATCCGCGAATCGCGTTTGAGATCGAGAATGCGTTCGGCCGCAAGCCGCAGGAAATGCCCGATTTCGTCGTCGCTGGCACGCCATAAATGCCGGTCGTGCACTGGATTTTCTACCAGAACCTCGTGCGCTCCCACGGAATTCATGCGGTCGTAAATCCCGTCGCCGCGCCGGTCGGGCTCGCCTTCAATGTGGTAAAGCGGCCTGGGATGAACCATCGCGCGCGCCGACCAGCCTGCCGAGTTCGGCACGGACGCGATTACCTGCGTTCCGTTAGTCGACTCCGGGCAGAAGCGGCAGGCAGTCTCCGGAGAAGGCGCAATTTCCGCCGGCTCGTCTCCAGTCATGACCCAGGAGCGGGTGATGGGATCTTTACGGAGTTCCATGCGTAAGGAGAACACTCCCGCGAATTTGCGTCAACTCCATTTCACCGGATCATGCTCTGGGAAACCTTGGGCTCTCCTCCCTTTTGTTGCAAAAACATTGTGCAGGGCTTTGTTATAATCCGCGCCAAGCCCCCCAGCCGAGCGAACTGATGACCGAGCCTTCCACTCCGCTCATGCGGCAATATGCCGCCGTCAAGAAAGAACATCCGACGGCGCTGTTGTTTTTTCGTCTCGGCGATTTTTATGAATTGTTTTTCGACGATGCTATCGTCGCCTCCAAAGAACTGCAAATTACGCTGACCTCACGCAATAAAGAAAAAGGTATCGCCGTACCTATGTGCGGCGTTCCTCACCACGCGGCAGAAGGCTACATTGGCAAGCTCATTCGCAGGGGTTTTAAGGTGGCGATTTGCGAACAGGTGGAGGATCCGCGCGTCGCAAAGAAACTCGTGCGCCGCGAAGTAACTCGCGTCGTCACCCCGGGAACGGCCGCCGATTCCTCGCTGGGATCGGACGAAAACAACTTCCTGGCCGCCGTCGGCGAACTGGAAGACCGCGTGGGGTTTGCCGCGCTCGATCTCTCGACGGGCGAGTTTCGGGCCACGGAGTTTTCCGGAGAAAACGCGGCTCGCCGCGTGCAGGAAGAACTGGAGCAACTTCGCCCCAAGGAACTCTTGTACGCTTCTTCAGCGCCATTGTTCGAGGCACGAGCGAATCCGGCTCATGCACCGCAGCCTCGAGCTGCCGGGTCAGCCTGCGCCGAGACTCCGCTGGATGACTGGGTTTTCGCCCCCGACCACGCCATTCCTCTGCTGGAAAATCACTTCGGCGTTTTGTCGCTCGAAGGCTTTGGACTTTCCGGACGAGCCGCTGCTGCGGCCGCCGCGGGAGCGATTCTTTACTATGTACAATCCACGCAGCGCGGCTCTCTCGATCACGTCGATCGCATCGGCTGGTACGAACGGCAGAACTGTCTTGTGCTGGACGCAGTCACCGTTCGCAATCTGGAACTGATCGAGCCGCTGTTTACCGGAGCGGACACCGGCGTTACGTTATTTCGCTCGATCGATGCCGGGGTCACTCCCATGGGCAAGCGCTTGTTGCGCTCCTGGCTGCTTCGTCCGTCGCTCAACCTGACGGAAATCAATGCACGTCTCGATGCGGTCGAGGCCGGTGTAAAGGACACGATCGCGCGCGAGGAATTGCGCCGCTCGCTGGATGGCGTTCTCGATCTCGAGCGCCTACTCAGCCGCGTGACGTTGGAAACGGCGAACCCGCGCGACGTGCTGGCATTGGCGGCGTCTCTCGCGAAACTTCCGGCGGTTAAAGCCGCCTCTGGCCGGTTCACGTCCGAGCGATTGCAGGCACTGCATGATTCGCTCGACGAACTTTCCGATCTGCGCGAGTTAATCCAAAAGACAATCATTCCGGAACCGCCGCTGAGTTTCGCCGACGGAGGAGTGATCGCCGCCGGCATCGATCGTGATCTCGACGAACTGCGCGAACTCTCGCGAAACAGCAAGCAGTTCCTTGCGCAAATCGAGCAGCGCGAGCGCGGACGCACCGGAATTACTTCGCTCAAAGTAAAATTCAACTCCATCTTTGGTTATTACATCGAGATCTCAAAACCGAATCTGCATCTTGCCCCGCAGGATTACGAACGCAAGCAAACCTTGGTCGGCGCCGAGCGCTTCACCACTCCTGAACTGAAAGAATACGAGGCCAAGATTCTCGATGCGCAGGAAAAGATTGTTGAAATCGAGCGCCGCCTGTTCACAGATCTTCGAAAATCCACCGCCGCTGAGGCGAAGCGCATCCGGCAAACCGCGTTGGCTCTGGCGGAAGTCGATGTGCTGGCGTCGTTCGCGCATATCGCTGCGCTGCGACATTATTGCCGCCCGCAGTTCGCCGGGTCGACAGATTCGGCTCAGGCCGAGATTGAAATTATCCAGGGCAGGCATCCCGTCATCGAGCAACAGGAGTTAGCAGGCGGCCACTCAGGAAGCAACGAATGCTTCGTTCCCAACGATCTTTTTCTGAACTCGACCTCGCACAACATTCTTCTGCTCACCGGGCCGAACATGGGCGGAAAATCGACCTATCTCCGGCAGACCGCGCTGATCGTGATTCTCGCGCAGATGGGTTCGTTCGTTCCGGCGCGCTCCGCGCGCCTGAGCATTGTCGATCGCGTGTTCACGCGCATCGGCGCCAGCGATAATCTTGCGCGTGGCCGCTCGACCTTCATGGTCGAAATGACGGAAACGGCTGCCATCCTGCACACGGCAACGGCGCGCTCGCTCATCTTGCTCGATGAAGTGGGACGCGGCACCGCGACCTACGACGGGCTGGCAATTGCGTGGGCCGCAATCGAGTATCTGCATTCCCGCGTGCGCGCAAAAACATTATTCGCGACGCATTACTTTGAGCTCACCGAACTGGCCGAGCAGCTTGCCGGAGTCAAGAACTATCACGTATCAGTGAAAGAAACCGGCGGGGGCATTGTTTTTCTGCGCAAAGTTGAGCCGGGCGCAGCCGACCGCAGTTACGGAATCGAAGTCGCCAAGCTGGCGGGCCTGCCGAATGAAGTGATTTCGCGAGCAAGAGAAGTGCTCTCCGAGCATGAGTTGGCGGAACGCAAGTTAACCGATCATCTCTCGCCCGGAGCCGAAACTCCGGCTGCGCAGCTCACTATTTTCACGCCAATCTCGCAGCCGGTGCTGGATAAATTGCGGGAAATTGATTTGAACCGGATCACGCCGCTCGAAGCGCTGAATCTGCTGGCAGAATTAAAAAGGCAAATTGAATGAGGGGCAGGCTTAGACGCTTTGGTGAAGTCACCGTGGATAGCGATCCCACGACCACCGTGATGTCGGCGGTCCTTTTCATAGTCCTCGGTCTAATCCTGGCGCACAATATCCGGCAGACACTGTGGGGCACCAATAATCACGTCGCGATCAAGGGAACGTTGAATCGCCTTGCCGATGCTTTCGCCCTCATTTATTGTCTTGTCTTCGTTTTCAGATGGCCAAACAGGCTAGTGAAGATCGGTTGCGCTCTTGCGGCGGCTGATCTGAGCCTTCGCCTCTTCCTGACCTATCTCCGCATTTCGCCTAACCTACAATCTGTACTTGTTGTTGCGTGTTCAGTGGCATACCAAGCCTCCCTTGTGACCTTCCTCATCGCCATCGCCCACTGGTTCAGAGCGGTTGTCCGGCGGGCTCCTTTATCCAGCGAAGAGCGTGGGGGGCGATGAAAGACAATTTGCGTTCGAAAGGGATCGGCCAGCTCCTGATCGTTGGCTTCGAAGGTACCAGGATGACGCCGCGCCTCAGTTCCTTGCTGACGCGGTTGCAGCCAGCCGGCGTGATTTTGTTTGCGAGAAATACAAAAAGCGCCGAGCAAACCTGGCAGCTGCTTCGTGACTGCCGCAAGCGCGTTTCGACACCGTTGTTCACCTGCGTCGATCTCGAAGGCGGAACGGTCGACCGATTTCGCGACTTGCTCGGGCCAACTCCATCGGCTGCGGAAGTCTTTGCCACCGGCGATCGCAAACTCTTCCTCAAACATGGCAAGCTCATCGGCGAAAACTGTCACGCGCTCGGATTCAATGTGGATTTCGCTCCCGTGCTTGACCTTGCATTCGAAGCCTCGCGCACAGTGCTGACCTCGCGAGCTGTTTCATCGAAGCCAAAGCAAGTCACCGCCTATGCTCGCGAATTTCTTGCTGGACTCCGAGCGTCGAAAGTTCTCGGATGCGGCAAACATTTTCCCGGCCTGGGTGCAGGCAAGCTCGACAGCCACCACGAACTGCCTGTGATCGGGAAACCGCTCGAGCAACTTTGGGCCGAAGATCTTGGTCCCTACCGTTTCCTCCGTTCTCAACTTCCCATGGTGATGATCTCGCACGCCGCATACCCCGCCGTCACCCGAAGGCCCATTCCGGCGTCGCTCTCGAAAATCTGGATCACCGATATCTTGCGCAAGAGAATCCGCTACCGGAATCTGATTGTCTCCGACGATCTTGAAATGGGCGGGGTTCTTTCAGCCGCGTCGCCCGGTCAAGCCGCGGTGCAATTCATCCGCGCCGGAGGAGACTTATGCCTGATTTGCCATCGAGAAGAGCGGATTCTCGAGGCACATGAAGCGCTGACGGCCGTATGCGCACGCGATCCGCAATTTGCCCGGCGCGTGGCTGAGTCCCTGGAGCGAATCGCCGAATTCAAGAAGAAATCACCAATCCTGCCGCCTCTCGTGAAACAGCCCTCGCCAGCCCTCGTCGAGCACCTTTCGCGAAAGCTCTGGGAATTCGGCGAACAAGTCCGCGTTGAAGCTCTGGCCCGCGCAGAAAAAATGCGCCAGAATAGCCGCTGGCGGAACGCATGACAGCAGTGCAAAAACCATCGAAAAAAGAAATGGTCGTCGCCGGAGTGATGAGCGGAACGTCTGCCGACGGCATCAACGTGGCTTTGGTCCGGTTGGGAAGCGATCCATCGCGCACCGCCGCAACTAACAAATCGCGGCGGGCCGTGCACAGCCAGGCAAGCGTCTGTCACGGAATCGAACTGCTGGCACACGCGGAATACCCGTATCCCAAACCTGTTCGCAACGCCGTACTGGCTGCGATGAATGCCCCAGCTGCGAGTGTCGCGGATCTCGCCCGGCTCAACTTCTTGCTCGGCGAGCTTTACACCGATGCCGTGTTGGCCACGCAGCGCAAATTTCGAATCAAAGCGAATCTCGTCGGCTGCCACGGGCAAACACTTTACCACCAGGGTGAGCCCGCGGACTTTCTCGGACACAAAATCGCCGCGACCTGGCAAACCGGCGAAGCCACCATCATCGCGGCGCGCACCGGAGTGCCCGTGGTTTCCGATTTTCGTCCCGCCGACGTCGCCGTCAAGGGCAAAGGCGCACCGCTGGTTCCCTTCCTCGACTACATTTTGTTCCGCGACGCTCACATTGGAAAAATTGCGCAGAACATCGGCGGCATTGCGAACCTCACGGCGATCTCGGCCAATGCTGCCGCAAGCGATGTCATTGCATTCGAC
>JASHTD010000393.1 GCA_030040725.1 Candidatus Sulfotelmatobacter sp.
TGAGACGATCGTACAAGTCCTTGTTGCGGCGTCCCTCGGCTACTTTCGCCTGGTTGTAGAGTTTGATTTCATCCACCAGAAGGCGCGCAAAGCGTTGCGCCTTGCGATGCACATCCGCATCCTCCGCAGACAAACCAGCCAAAGGATCCGCGGCTGTTACAGCGGCAGCTGCGCCACTCGCATGTGCCACTTCCACGACCTCTGCCGCCGGCTCCGGCGCGACCGGAGCGCCCGCCACATGTTTCGGCGCATGCCCGGCAAACGGATCGGAATAGGAAGTCACAGTCTGCACCGGCGCAGAAACGGGTTCAGGCCGGCTGGCCATGGCGCCGTCTTCTTTCGCCGCCACCTGTTTACGAAGTGACGAGACCTCAAGCCAGGCGCTGGTTGCCATCACCAGCAGTTCGAGAGCGGCGGAGTCGAGCTTGCCCGAATCGCCACCATCGGCGTACACCAGAGCTGCAACTTTGTCCTTCAACAACAAGGGCAACATCAGGACTTGCTCATTTGCCGGTGCGTCGAACTGCTCGATGAAACTCTTTCCCATTTCCGCAATATTGCCGGGAGTCACAACACGATTCTGATAAGTATGAGCGACCGGCCCGGCATTGAGATCGAGGACAAAATCCTTGACTGCTTCCTCATCGCCGAAGCCGCGGGACTGCCATCCGGACGCGGCGCCAGCCTTCACCACGAAAAGCACGATCCGCGCGCAGTATTCGCCCGCAGCATCCAAAAGCCCCCGCAAAATTTCTTTTTGACTGGAGCCCGAGTGAATGGTTGAGACGGCGCGAACCAGATCGGCTGAACCTTCGCCCGAAGCGGCGGCTCCTCCCTGAGCTGGCAGCGCCTGCAGAACCTGATCTACGATTTGCGATTGCAGGTTTGGCAGTTGTGCCTGGAGAGATTCCGCGACAGCACGTTCGACAATCTGCCGAAGTTCACCACGACCCGCCGCTGTTTCCTTCTCTTTGTGTTTCGCCATGCCCGGGAGAACCGTGTTCCCTCAAATGCTAGGATGCAGCAATACTTCTCCACACGTACACGTCTAAACGCTGATTATACGGCACTTGCAAGACCGTCCCAGAGTACGTGAGGACGTGTTCGACCGCGTACCAACCGCCCCTTTGACTTTATCGCAAATGCCCGCCAGATCGAAACCCGAAAGCGATTGGGCAAACACCGAGGTTACCAAGTAAAATAACATTCGTTACTGGGAACCAGGGATTTCTTTTCTACGCAAAATACTGCATCGCCGAAACTATGGGAGCCATCCAAAACAAACTAGAAGGGCCTGTCACGGACGAGCTGGCCCTGGTACAAGCGGCCAAGCGGGGCGATGACTCGGCGTTTGAAGAGCTGGTTCGCCGCTACGACCGCAACGTTTTCCGCATCGCGCAGCACATCACGCAGAACCGTGAGGATGCGGAAGACGTGGTGCAGGAAGCGTTTCTGAAGGCGTACGGGAACCTGGCCAAGTTTCAGGAGCAATCGAAATTTTACACATGGCTGGTGCGGATCGCCGTCAACGAAGCGTTGATGAAGTTGCGGCGAAAAAAGCCCGAGCGTACCGTTTCGCTCGACGAGGACATAAAGACCGAAGATGATTCTCTTCCCCGCGAGATCGCGGATTGGAATCCCAACCCTGAGCAGCAATATACCCAGGCGGAGTTACGGGAGATTTTGAGCAAGACGATCCAGGGCCTTCCTCCGGGCTTCCGGACGGTGTTCGTATTAAGGGACGTGGAGGGACTTTCGACCGAGGAGACGGCGGCTGCGCTGGAACTGAGCGTTCCCGCTGTGAAATCGCGCTTGCTGCGGGCACGGCTGCAGCTTCGCGAGCGGCTGGGACGGTTTTTTCGCAAGCGCGAGAACGGAGACAATCAACGTGATAGTGGAGATGGCGACCGGTGAAATGCTCTGAGTTTTTGAACGAGCTGACGAATTATCTGGACGGGGTGCTCGACGAGCCTACAAAAGTCGAACTGGAGAACCATCTTTCCTGGTGCCACAACTGCTACGTGGTCTGCGATACCACCAAGAAAACCATCGAAATCTACCGCGACTCGCAGCTATACGAGTTGCCCGAAGATCTCCGCGGCCGCCTCCGTTCGGCGATCATGACCAAGTGCCAGCAGCATAAAAAGCGAGGGCCGCAGAGCGTATAGCGGCGCCCGCCGTGATCGCTAATTTTGGTTCGCCAATCAGCCACTCGTGATTGCCAGGCGTAGTTCGATGGCAACCTGCCGCCGCTTCACTCCATCGCATATAATAGTTGCCGCGCCCTGGGGTGTGTCATGCCGCGTTTTCTCTTTCCAGCCGCTGTAGCCTCATTGCTTCTCTTGGCTTCCTTCGCCGCTTACAGTCAGGCGAATGATCCCGGACAAAAAGCCAACACCCCGGCCGCGGCGGCAAGCGCATCGACCAATTCATCTTCAAACGTTTCTTCGGCTCCGCAGGCTCCGCCGATTCCCTCCAACGCTCCGCACATGTCGCGTGAAACGCGGTTGCAGATTCTCCGCGACTTCGAAACCCAGCTGGTGTATTCGCGCACGTCGTTTCCCATGGGCACAAAAGGCCTGCAGCTGAAAGATGGTGTGATCACGCCCAACGGCAAGCAACTCGAACAAATGCTTGTCATCTATGGGCCGTCGATCAAGCCGGGCTCTCCCGCCCACATCTCGTTCGTTCGAATCAAGAACGACTACATCCACTTTGAGCTCAATGGCGGTCCGATTCGCCGGCAAAAGTGGTATCAGCGTATTGAAATTTCGGGCGCCAACGGGCCCGCCATTACTGGGCCGGGAAATACCGAGACGAATAATCCACACGGATCTAACGTGGATCTTTACTTCGATAAGTATGTTCCGGAAATGACGGCCGCACAGTTGCGGCAATTGCTTTATCCGGTCCTCGACTTCAACGCGCGCAATCCCGAGCAGGCGTACCTCGACACCGTTCCGCCGAAGGTAAAAGAGGCGATTCTCGCGCATCATGTGCTCGTCGGGATGAATCACGAGATGGTGGTGCATGCCAAAGGCAAGCCTCCGAATAAGGTTCGCGAGAAAGACGGCGATACGGAATACGAAGAGTGGATTTACGGGGCGCCGCCCGCGGATGTGGATTTCGTACGCTTCGTGGGCGATGAAGTCGTACGCGTGGAGACCATGAAAGTCGGCGGCCAGAAAATTGTCCGAACGGAGAAAGAGGTCATCCTGCCGAACAGCGGAGAAGAAAAAGAAGCGCAGAGCCAGGCGGAAGAACACCCCTCTAACGCTCCCAGCTTGCGGAGGCCTGGGGAAGACCCGAACAACGTGCCGCAGCCCGCAAGCGGAACCTCACCCCTTCCGGCTCCTCCGCCGCCGGATATACCTCAGCCAAATGGTCCGAATCAGGTCGTAGCTATAAGATAATCGAGCTATCGCGTCGCTACTGCAGAATCTGTGTCGGCAAACGAGAATGCCAGGTCCACGTTTGCGAATTCGCGCCCATCAACCTCAACGTAGGGATACACAAA
>JASHTD010000394.1 GCA_030040725.1 Candidatus Sulfotelmatobacter sp.
GGATTAACTCGAAAGTTACTCAGGTAATGAGAAGAATCTTGCAACGTGGAAATTTTCAAACAGGATGCGCGCCGAACGCGCTTTCTGTTCGCAAAAAACGCTAACGAAGCGCGGCGCGCCAGATCCTTCGCTCGCAAAGACCGCGCTCGCTCAGGATGGCAAGACTTCGGGTGAGCTTCTTTGTTCCCGACAGAGGCAGACGGATGCGTCTTACGATTTGTTGGCGAGCATTTCGCAGACGCGGCGGATGGTGTCGCGCTGGGTGACGGTAAGGGTGAGAAATTCGAAGCCATAGCGCAGGCCGTCTGTATAGCGCACGATGGCGCGCACTTTCAAAGGATACGGACTCAGCGGGAGCGGGATTTCGAGGGAGACGATTTCGCCGGTTTCGAGCTTGCCGGTGAGGGTGGCGCCGATGCCATCCTGGCCGAGTTCGGTGGAGTGTCCCCAGCAGTTGGAAAATTCGCCGTTGTGGAACATGCGAACGTTGATGCGGGAATCGAGGGCAAAGCGCGGATAGCGGCGCATGTGCCGCCCGGAAGTTGCAGGTTGATCGTTCGGCTTAACAGGCGCGAGTTTTTTGCCGGGAGAAGACATAAACAATTGAGCGATTGGGTGATTTGGTAATTGAAAACCCAAAAGGCTCGTAAGCCGCGTCCAACTAACAAGTGCGATTTCAGATCGCAAATGATCAATTACAGAGTTACTGAATCACCCACTGACTCAAATTCTTTTCAGTTTCCATGCAGGAGATATCCCTGTTGAAGCGGGAGTTTGCCTGCGATCTTTATAACGGACACGCTACTGTTGATGGAGTACACATCGACCACGCCTACGGCTCCGGGAATCGAAGCTACTTTGTTCACCAGATCGTCGTCGGAATTGGCGATGACGATGGCGGGGTGGTCGAGGCGACCGCGATTCGAGGTGACGATGAGGCCGTTCACTTCGCTTCCGGACATGCCATAAATCTTTTCCAATACCAACTTCATTTCGGGCGCGGAGGGCGGCCGCATCACGAAAGTGACCGGCTTGCCATCGGGCCAGCGGCTGCTCTGGGCTTTGCAAACTTTGACCAGTTCGGCAACGGTGACCTCACCGAAAGCGTTCGATTTGTTGGAAACCAATGCGAGATCTCGCGCCAAGGCGAGCGAGGCGGTGATGATCACAAATGCAAATGCACGCAGAAGACGATAGCTGACCAACGCGATCTCCAACAAACGGTCTTTGAGGGTCATTGTGCGGGAAGAGGAGGGGATTCTTAAAGGTAACTAAGGTCACGAGAGGTTATAAGGACCGGGGACTGCCCCGTAAAGAGAAGCGCGGCCCGAAGGCCGCACTTCTGATTCAGAACATGAAATCGGTTCTAGTTCTTCCTCTGTTTGGCGCCGCGTGGGTGAGCGAAGGCATGCGGCACGTACATGGCGTGCGGCATGGCTACACCCGAAGAAGAAGGGGAACTTTGCCCCACGAACACGCCAGCGGCAACTTGCCCGCCTCCGCTGTCTGTTTCGATGAAAGGAAACGTTGTGCCATCGACACTGTAGAAAGTGACGATGAATCCTCCGTTAATGGTGCTGTTCGAACTCGTCGCGGCAACAGCAGATACTTGTCCCCTGCCGCCTGACGGCGCGGCGTAGGTAATGCTGCTGAGGGATATGCCGTAGTTCGGCGAGCCGCTCGGAGCGTCGTTCTCATCGATTATTCCGCTCGCGCCGGCGAATTCGGCGATGTCGTCGACTTCGACTTCCGCTGACAGATTAGAACCGCTGAGATTGAACGCGTATCCTTCCGTCTGGGAGAACGTTGTGCTGGTCTGGGTGTAGGCTGCGCCTGACAGAAGACCGGTGCCGTCGATTTCCAGCAGGAAGGTGCCGCCGCTCGAAGGGTAGGCTGCGAAAAGCAAGGCCCCGTCGAAGCCGGAAAGGGTTAGCACCGACCGAGCAGCAAGAAGCGATCCCGACGAGGTATAGGTACCTGAGAAGGATATCGGGGCAGTCGAGACAGTCCCGCCATTATTGAGATCTTCGGAGGAGGAGCTCTCGATATTGCCGGCTCCGTCGGTCACGATGAAGCCACCAGCCGCGACCGCCGACGTCACTCCCCCTGCGACAACGAAGGCAAGATTTCCCATTGGTATGGTGGCGCTGGTTGAAGAGTAGGCGTCTCCCGACATCGTCGCAAACTGATCCATTTCGATGAGCTTGAAGTGCGTATTGTCGATCGCGACGGCGTCAAGCGTGAGCGTTCCGTTGTTGCCGAATCCCATCGCGCTCAGAGTAGTCGAGGGGGTGGAGCTTGGGCCGAGCTTAACTTGACCCGTCAGGCTCTCATTCGCGTACGGGCTAATCCCGGGGACGACGAAATCGGACACTCCCGTGCTGATCGCCCCACCGCTCAGGGTGAAATACCCGGCCGAGGCGACTGCCGTGCCACTGAACTCAGAGCCTGACAGGCTAAATGCGTAGGGGCCGGTGGCAGTGGCACCTTTCGTTTGGAGATCCAGAGTGCCGCTGCCGCTGGCACTGCTGTCGAACTCGGTGACCAAGCCGTGAGAGTTGTCCTGGAGGACGAAGTCCAAAGTGATGGTATTGCCGAACGGAGAACCGCCAGACACGTTGAGCGTGGCGAGTCCCCTGCCATCGACCCCGATCTTATAGTTGCTGCTGCTGCTTAGGGGAAGGTTGGGCGCAGAGCCTGAGGTGAGCTCCGTGTCGTTCATATCAATGGCTCCGCCAGTGATCCCGCCGCTGCCATTGGCCGTGAGCGTGCCAAGTATTGCGTAGGGGTCGCCGGCGCTGTCAGTACCCGAGACAGAGAAAACGTAGGTGCCATTCAGATTGCTGTTGCTGAAACCTCCAGAGGGTGGCGGAGTCGGATTGGCAGGCGGCGAGCCGCTGCCTCCGCACGCGGCGAGGAATGCGAATGCAGAAAGGGCGATGAGAAGGACGAACGCTTTTCGCGCAGACATAACTTTCCCCCTGGAAGACGTCATTATGGAGCGGGTCACCGTTAGCTCCGAGGTTAGCACATCAGTTCACCTGCCTTAAACCCGAAGAACAGAAATAAGTAGCGGAGAGCGGCGAAAAAAGCTTTCCGGACGCCGGCCGCAAGCGGCTTGGTTCTGACCGGGCGGCGGGGCGGCATCTTTCGTAAAGATTCTTGCTGCGCACAGTGTGTGCGCCATGGGTAATGGGTGGCGGGTCTCGCTGTTCACGGATGCGCACCGAACGTGCGTTTCTGTGCCTCGCAAAAAACGCGAGGCAGTGCGCACGGCGCGCCCAGATCCTTCGCATGCCAAAGGCGGGCGCCTCAGGATGACAAGGCAAACTAAGCCACCGATGCGCCATGGGATGACAATTTGCGATGCAAGTTATACACATCTTTACATTCCGTGGTTGAGTCGATGATAGGTTGAAGAAAGAAGAATGAGGCGGGAATGAGATCGCGAACACGAAATCGGGCGAGCGCGGAATTCGCACAGACCATACGATGCAGGATGGTCATGGTGGCGATGCTTGGGTTGAGTGTGGCCGGGTGGGGGCAGCCAGCGGCGCCGCAGAAAAGCTCGGTAGCGAACGGCGCGGGAACGACGGCACAAACGACGAAGCTGGAGGAAGCGCGGAACGGCTCGGATCAAGGCAAAGCCGATTCAGAAGATGACAAGCAGAACGGAAGCGGGTTGCAGATCGAACCCGCGAAGTTGCCGACAACATATCCGCAGGGGCCGTACCACGTGCAGTTTCATGGTAAAGGCACCTACGTGCCTACGCTGCACTGGAGCGTGGTGAAGGGAACGTTGCCGCCGGGGATCAGGCTCCACGAGGATGGATTGCTGGAGGGTGAGGCGCAGCGGGCGGGAGAGTTCGATTTTGTGATCGCGGTGAAGGATGGAAACCAGCCTGTGCAGGCAGTGGAGCGGGGATTTGAGATCAAGGTGGTGGAGGCGATTACGGTCGAGTGGAAGGTCCCGGCGCACGTGAGTGGGAACCGGATTGAAGGCAGCGTGGAGGTTTCGAACTCGACGGCGGACGATGTTGATCTGACGTACGACGTGAAGGCGATCGCGGAGAACGGGCGGGCCACGGAAATCGGGTACCAGCATTTTCCGCTGACGAAGGGAACGATCGGGATGACACTGCCGTTCGGAGACACGCTGCCGAACGGGGCGTACCAGGTGAACGTCAGCGTAGAAGGAGCGATCACGCAGAGGAAAGCGTTCTACCGGCAGCAACTGCAGATGCCGAGGCGGCTGCATGTGGCGGTGGGGCCGTGAACGTTCCTGAGGGAGCGCAGTACTGCGGTCACATTGACTTGGAGTTGATAGTTCTGAAAAACTGTTTGCGAATAGGTATCGTTCGCCAGATAGAATTTTTTTTCCGATAGCGAAGCATGGAGTTACTGCTCAATCTCGCGTGGATTTTCCTGGCGCTGCCGGCTTACTGGCTGTGGCGGCAGGGCGAGAGTTCGCGCGCGGGGCGGCGAGTGACTTCGCTGCAATGCCTGCTGGCGCTAGGGTGCGTGCTGGTTCTGCTGTTTCCGGTGATCTCGGCTTCCGACGATCTGCACGTGATGCGGGCAGAGATGGAAGAGTCGGCGACGAGCAAGCGAACGGTGCGGCAGCTTGCGGGCGATAAAATTTCGGCGTGGACGAACCGTTTGCAGTCGCCTCCGGCACTGGCGGCGAATGCGACCGGTCTTCCAGTTTCTGAAGTTGCACTGGTGGAAGTTTCAAATCCTGATGTACCTCCTCTTACGCAGGTCAGCGCGCTATATGCGGGCCGTGCGCCACCCATTTCCCTCGCCAGTTAGGTCCTCCAAACAGTTGTCGATGCAGTTTCCGCTGAGCGTAATTGTGCAACCAGCGGGAGCTGGGGTTCATCTTCCAGGGATTCTTCCCTGAGAAAGAACCTTCGGGCGACAAGTCTCGGATTTGAAATCGGATTGGAATAAATAAGCAGACCGGACTGCGTAGAGTCCGGGCAGGACGGGTTGGGAATGCAAGAAAAATTCTGGCAGAGATGTTGCTGGCTGGGCGCTCTGTGTGCGGGCGCCAGCGTGGGCTGGGCACAGACGGCGCCGCAGGCGCCGGAGCCGCAACCTACTGCGCAAACCTCGGCGCCATCGTTTCCGCAGTCTCAATCTTTGCCGCCGTCGTCGCCGCAAACTGGGCCGCGGCCGTTTCCGAGAGTGTGGACGTGGGACGAAGTGAAGAACCGGCTGGAGCTGAACAATCCGACGTTGCTGGCGGGGAAGCTGAATATCAGCGAATTCCAGGCGGATGAGCTCACGGCACACCTGCGGCCGAATCCGCAATTGACTCTGTTAGGCGATCAGATCGATCCGTTTCAGAGCGGACCGTCGCATGGCCCTTTTGCCTATTTCCTGCCGTCGGCGACGGTCAGCTACCTGCACGAGCGGGCGCACAAACGCGAGTTGCGAACGGAAGCGGCGAAGAAAGCGACGGCGGTAGCGATTTCGCAGCAGGACGATCTGGAGCGGGGGTTGTTGTTCAACCTGCGCAGTGCGTTCGTGCAGACACTGCAGGCGAAAGCCGTGCTCCAGGTTTCGAAAGCGAATCTCGCATATTACGACCAGGTGCTGAAGATCAGCCGTGACCGGTTCGATGCGGGAGATATTGCGCAGATCGATTTCGACCGGTTAGAGCTGCAGAGGGTGCAGTACGAATCGGACGTGCAGACGGCGGAAGTAAATTTGCGGACGGAAAAAATTCAACTGCTGATGCTGCTGAACGATCACACGGCGATCGATCAGTTCGATGTGGAGGGGACGTTCGACTTCAACGACCAGATCGATCCGCTGGATTTTTACCGGCAAGTGGCGCTGGACAACCGCCCGGATCTGAGGGCCGCGATGCAAAGCGTGGAAGAAGCGCAGTTGAACTACAAACTGGCGATGGCGAACGGATCAACCGACCCGACGTTCAGTCTTGATGTGGGGCGAAATCCCCCGATCGACGCCTACTTTGGCGTGGATGTGAGCATTCCGTTGCGGATTTTCGATCGCAACCAGGGCAACAAGCTGCACACGAAACTGGACATCGAGCGCAACGAAAGATTGCGTGATGCGGCGCAGGCGCAGGTGTTCAGCGATGTGGACTCGGCCTACGCGATGGTGAACAGCAATCTGATCCTATTGCGGCCATACAAGGATAAGTATCTGGCGCAGGCGACGCGCGTACGGGACACGGTCTGGTTCTCGTATCAGCACGGCGGGGCGGCGCTGCTGGATTTTTTGAATGCGGAAAGCGACTACCGCGCTGTGCAGCTGAATTACGTGAACCTTATCGGCGCGTATTTGACGGCGGCGGCGCAGATGAATCAAGCGCTAGGTAAAGAGGTACTGCAATGAAGAATCGATGCATTAGCAGAGAACGGGCGGCAGAAAAGCAGGTTCCTCACCGATCATTCCGATCGGTTCGGAATGACAGGGAGCGGGGAAGTTGGCGAGCCTTTTGTCTTGCGTCGGCGGGGTGTGCGTTGTTGCTCTTCGTCGTAGGTTGCAATGAGGGCAAGGCGAATCAAAAGGCAGAGGCTCCGCCGACGGCGACGGTGGTTCCTGACCTGAACTCGAACAATTTCAAAGTGGATCGTCCGGAATTGTTTCCGCTAGCGACCGCGGTGGAATATAAAGCGGCGCCCGCGCTCGATGTGACGGGGGTGGTGCAACCGGACATTGCGCGGTCAGTGCCAGTGACGACGGTGGCCTCGGGACGAGTTCTGGAAATCAAGGCGAGACTTGGCGACGAAGTGAAAAAAGGTGAAGTGCTGATGCGGTTGCAGAGCAACGACGTTTCCGGCGCTTACCAGACCTATCGCAAAGCCGTGAACGACGAGTTGCTGGCGAGAGTGCAATTGCAGAGGCAGCAGACGCTGTATGACAAGGGCGCCGTTGCAAAAAGCGCGGTGGAGCAGGCGGAAGATGTGGAGAAAGATGCGCAGGCCGATCTTGATGCCGCGATCGAACAGTTGAAGCTGCTGGGCATCGATAAGAACCATCCTTCCGGCATAGTCGATGTG
>JASHTD010000395.1 GCA_030040725.1 Candidatus Sulfotelmatobacter sp.
TCAGGGCCCTGAAAGGGCACGAGGGCAGTCTGGTTACGGTGAAATGTTACGTCGACGCAAGCCGCAATCAGATTCAAATCCTCTCCGTGAATCGCGTGCAACCGGAAGTGAGATAGCTTAACGCTGATATTTTGTCGAGGCTTGTTGTTCTACGTTTGGCGGGCATAGTCTTCATCACTCCGCCAACGGTATCCAGCAAGGTGTGATTTTCCTCCACCGCGCCTACAGGTTCAAATTTGAGCTTTCTGGGCTTGCCATTGTTCCTCTGACACAAGAAGAATCCCCTCGCATTTGGTGATAATCTTAAGCTTTCCAGGAGAATGCTCAATCGCGTTCGTGCTGGCGGCCAGCTAACGGGCACACCCAGTACATTCCAGGAGCTTTACCAATCAATCCGCGCATGGGGAGTGGAGAAACCAGAAATGAAAATTGGTATTTTGACCGGCGGCGGCGATTGTCCAGGCTTGAACGCGGTAATCCGCGCCGTGGTACGCAAAGGGATTTTCACATACAGCGACGAATTTGTCGGCTTTCTCGAAGGCTGGCGCGGGCTGATTGAAAATATGAGTACACCCGTCGATCTCGACGTGGTCGGTGGGATTCTGCCGCGTGGTGGAACCATTCTGCGTACTTCGCGCACCAATCCCTCGAAGCGGCCCGACGGCATTGACCGCTGCCTGGCGACCTTGGAGAAAAATCAAATTGATGCGCTGGTTGCGATCGGCGGCGACGATACCCTGTCCGTGGCGCAAAAGCTGTATGAACGCGGGGTGAAAGTCGTGGGCGTTCCGAAAACCATCGACAACGACCTTGGCGGCACCGATTACACCTTCGGCTTTGACACGGCCTGCAACATCGTTTGCGAAGCTCTCGACCGCGTTCACACCACTGCGGAAGCGCACAACCGGGTGATGGTCGTGGAAGTGATGGGGCGCGATGCGGGCTGGATCGCGCTTTACAGCGGCATCGCGGGAGGCGCAGATGTCATCCTAATCCCCGAGCGGCCATTCGATGTGGACAAGGTTGCCGAATCCATCCGCCAGCGCCATGAGCGCGGACGATATTTTTCCATTGTCGTGGTGGCGGAAGGAGCAAAATTTTCCTCGGCCGAACCTGGCCACGGCGCGCCCGTGCTGCAAGACATGGGCAAAGACGAATTCGGCCACGTCAAGCTCGGAGGCATTGCCAACATTCTCGCGCGCGAAATTGAAAAACGCACCGGCTACGAAACCCGCGCCGTGGTGCTCGGCCACATCCAGCGGGGAGGCTCTCCTAGCGCCTTTGACCGCGTTCTTGCCACGCGTTACGGCTTGGGCGCCATCGACATGGTGCACCGTGGCGACTTCGGATGCATGGCCGCGCTGCGCGCTAATAAGATCGTCTCGATTCGCCTGGTCGAAGCCATCTCGCGGAACCGCACCGTGGATGACGAAATGATCGAGATTGTAGACGGATTGCTCCCCAGGGCAGAGGATCCCGCACCTGCGCCGCGATAAGATGTTGTCGGATGAATCTCGGCTCGAAGCTGAAGACCTGCTTACCGGAAGATGAAGCCAGTCGCCCTCAAGTGAAACGCAACAGCGATCAGGCTGCCCGTCTTACCTGGATAGCAATCCCTCTGTTCTCCGCGGTGTTGCTGATTCCATGCTTCTGGCAATCTCGCATTCAGTCGGCCGATCTCGGCAGTCACATCTATAACGCATGGCTGGCTGCGCAGATTCACAGCGGCGCGCTGCCCGGGTTATGGATTTCTCCTCGATCGAACAACATCCTCTTCGACGTGTTGCTGGAGTGGCTGTTCGTTCGCGTTGGTCCAGACTGGGCGCAGCGGATTGCCGTTTCAGCTTGCGTTCTTACCTTCGGCTGGGGCGCGCTCCAGTTCATTTTTCGGGTCGCCGGACGAAACTGGTGGTTTGCCGCTCCTTGCGTGGCGATGCTGGCCTACGGATATATCTTCCGCATCGGCTTCTTCAACTTTTATCTATCCATGGGCCTTTGCTTATGGTTTCTCGCCATAATCTGGGAAAGGCCATGGAAGTTCAAACTCTGGGCCGCGCCGCTGCTGATGATAGCGTGGGTAGCTCATCCATTTCCGGTAATCTGGACTGTGGGGATCGCGGCGTTTGTTACGTTTACAAAGTTTCGCAGTGAACGAGGACGGGTTTTCTTTTGGACTATCGGATTTTTTTTAATCATTTTTCTCCGCTACATTGTCACGCATCGCTACCGGTATGAGTGGTCGCTGCAACAAGCTTTCTTTGTAACGGGAGCCACTCAGCTGAGCATGTTTACGCGGGCAGATGCATTTCCGCTTGCTGGTTTGTTATTCGTCTGGCTTCGTCAGCTGTGGCGGCTGATCACGCGCAGAGGTATGAGAGAGGTAGTATTCAGTCTTCCTTTCCAGCTCTGGTCGCTGAACGCCGCAGCCGTCTTCCTCATACCCAACCAACTCATGTTCCCTCAATTCGGACGTCAGTTCGGATATATCACTACGCGTCTTTCTCTCGAAGCGGCTTTGTTAATTTGCGCGTTGTTAGCTGCTGTTCATCTGACCAATGCTGACAAAACCATTCTCGTTGTGACTGCCGCCTTGTTTTTTGGAATCTCCTATCACTCGGAACTCCAGCTAAATCACCTTGAAAACTCGATGGATCTCGACATTCAGAGCTTGCCTGCTATGCAACGGGTAATCGCTCAAGGACCGGCTCAATCCTTGCGCTGGCT
>JASHTD010000396.1 GCA_030040725.1 Candidatus Sulfotelmatobacter sp.
AGCACGTGCTCTCTGGTCTGCGGCATGGGACCGTCGGTCGCCGCGACGACGAGAATCGCGCCATCCATCTGCGCCGCGCCCGTGATCATGTTCTTGATGTAGTCGGCGTGGCCCGGGCAATCTACGTGCGCGTAGTGCCGGTTCGCCGTCTCATACTCGACGTGCGCCGTCGCGATGGTGATGCCGCGCGCTTTCTCTTCCGGTGCGTTGTCGATCGAATCGAACGACCGGAACACGATCTTCGGATTGTGCTTCTGCAAAACTTTCGTGATGGCCGCCGTCAGCGTGGTCTTGCCGTGGTCGATGTGACCAATCGTGCCCACGTTGCAGTGCGGCTTAGTTCTGTCAAATTTTTCTTTCGCCATTTTCCTTCCTCAAAATTTCGTAAGAGTTCCTTCGCTGCGCTCAGGATCTCGGCTGCGGGATCCCGCTCCGCTCACGCCCGCATAGCGCCTCGACTTTCGCCATTGCCTTTGTTCCTCAGGGGCTAAAGCCCCGGATAATTTCAATCTCTCTGCGGCACGGCTTAAGCCGTGCCCTCATACGAACCGACTCCTCGCTCCGGAAGAGCCGCCTCAATAATATTGATACAGCTTCTTAAACTTGTGCCGCAGCGCGGCGTCAATTGTTTCCAGCTTCGACAAGTAAAACTCGCGAATCTGGGCCTGGTCTGAGAGCGTCAGTGCCTGATACATCTGCCACGCGCTCAACTCCGATCGCACCGAACCAATGCCAGCCTGCTCCAGCGCTCGCGCCGACAGCACAGCATCGAAATCCCGAACGCGAGTCCCTTTGCGGTCCAACTGCTTGAGAAACCGCTCTGCGTTTTCCGGCAGGAAGGCTTGCTCGATTGCGGCTTGCAATTTGCCAAACTCTTCCTGCTTCTGAACCTTAATGGTCGCCTGCTCGAAAGCCACCGTCATCGCACCTTACGTAAATATGGAGCGGGAGACGGGAATCGAACCCGCGACCAACAGCTTGGAAGGCTGTGACTCTACCACTGAGTTACTCCCGCTCAAGCTCCACTCAATCTTCCCGAGGTCCTTCGCTCCGCTCAGGATTTCGGCTGCGGGCTCCCGCCCGCAAAACGCCTCAACTTGGAAGGCTGTGACTCTACCACTGAGTTACTCCCGCCCTTCCTGCCACTCTTCGTTGCCGCAGGTCCCTCGCAAATAGCGCTCAGGATTTCGGCTACGGGCTCCCGCTTCGCTCACGCCCGCAAAACGCCTCAACTTGGAAGGCTGTGACTCTACCACTGAGTTACTCCCGCTCAAGCTCCACTCAATCTTCCCGAGGTCCTTCGCTCCGCTCAGGATTTCGGCTGCGGGCTCCCGCCGCGCAATCGCTCCGACTTGAGATCCCTCGCAAAGAACGCTCGGGATTTCGCCAGCGGACTCCCGTTTCTCGCTGTCGCTCGAACTCACGCCCGCTAAACGGCTCAACTTGGAAGGCTGTGACTCTACCACTGAGTTACTCCCGCCCTGCTCAACCTCAGCGGCTAAAGCCGCTCTCATTCAGACTCCAAGCGGCATGGCTGAAGCCATGCCCTTTCACGAACCATGCCCTGGTACGAACCTTATGGAGCCGATGATCAGGATTGAACTGATGACCTCTCCCTTACCAAGGGAGTGCTCTACCAACTGAGCTACATCGGCTCGAACCTTCCGTTCCCTCGCGCCATACGCTCGGGATTTCGGCTGCGGGATCCCGCTCCTCCACCCCGTCACGCGAAAACCGCGCGTGCCGGGGACCCCAGATTCGCTCACGCCCGCAAACGCCTCAACTACCAACTGAGCTACATCGGCCCGACTCAAGCCGTCAGCCTTCAGCTCACAATCGCAGTCGAACGGCTAGTCCGACTTGTTCTCGCCATCGGAGTGCAGGACATCTTTTCTCCGCACCCAGGTCTTGAACGCGAACAAACCGAGAATCAGTAGGGTTACCGCACGAATCCGCTGATCACTCAGAGTCGTGAAAGCCAGCACACCCAGCGCAAGATATGCGATCAATGCTCCGGTTAAACGGCTCAGTTTCATTTACGTCTCCCTCGCAAACCGCGCTCGGGATTCGACGGCGGTCTCCCGGCTTCGCATCCGCTCAGCCTCACGCCCGCTAAACATCTCAATTCTGGTGCACAGGGAAGGATTCGAACCTTCGTACCTCGCTAGGAGGGACAGATTTACAGTCTGTTGGCTTTAACCACTCACCCACCTGTGCACAACCGCCGGGTGATGCAGCCACCACACTTCATCCGGCAGGCAATCTCGTCAGCCACTCTCGGCCGCTGCAAAGTGCGCGGGAACATGCGGCAGCACACTTCTGCTTTCAGCTTCCGAATCCGAGAGCCAACCGACTCCAGCAAACCCGCTTTAGCCGGCTTAGTTAGCCAACCAGCCTTGGCAAATCAGGGAAACCAAGATTCACGCGAACGGATATCGCGCGAAGATCACTACACGCCGGAAAAGTTCCGAATGGAGTGCGTTGGAAAAACCTGTTGCGCCGCCTACCCTGCCACTCTTTCGAAGCCTGGAAATCCTTGGCTCAAACTGGAGCTGGCGAAGGGATTTGAACCCCCGACCCTCTGATTACAAATCAGATGCTCTACCAGCTGAGCTACGCCAGCAAATTGGGGCACCTGCGCCCTCAGGCACAAGTATACCTCTTATCCCTGCCAGATGTCCGGGACAATTAAATAACTTAACACACCGGAGATTTTCGACGCAACGGCGAATTCGGGCGGACGCGTTAAGAATGTTATGATTTGAGGCCTGACCGCACTCCATGCGAATTAGGCGCACGATCCCCGTTGTTCTGGGAGTTGTTGTCGTCGCGGCGGCTATCGGACTTGCCGTCCAACTGCGCAAACTTGCTCCGCCGGAACCGGCGCGCTTGCTGCCGAGTGCTGACGCTTTTTTCTATGTCGACCTAGCCTGGGCGCGGCGGCTGAATGGAGGCAAAGAGTTGCCCCCGGTGAGCCACGATCCGGAATACGAGCAGTTCATCCAGGCGACCGGTTTTCAGTTTGAGCGCGATCTCGACGAAGCGGCGTTTGCCGTGCATTATCCCGCGAGCTGGCCAGGCGGAGGAAGCGGGGGCGGCGCGGCCAAAGAGCCGCGATTTTCCGAAGTGCTGGTGGGAAGGTTTCAGAGACAGCGGCTCACCGGCTATTTGCGACAGATCGCGAAGTCGGTAGACACGTATCACGAGGTCGAGATCTTTACCATTCCTCTGGAAGGCAGAAGTTTGCGGGTGGCCGTGCTGGGAGCAGATTCAGTAGCGGCCTCGAACCAGGAAGACGCGGCGGTCATTGAAGGGATGGTCGACCGGTCGAAACGGCTGGCTTCTCCTTTCGGAGGACCGGCGCTGCTGCGGCAATTCTACAAGCGCGTTCAAATTGGCAGCCTGGCCTGGGCGATTGCGCGAATCGACCCGTCGGCTCCGGGAACTGACTGGTGGGGCACCGTGCTTGCGAGCCCCACGACGATCGTGATCTCGGGAAGTTTCCTGAGCCCGCTGCATGCCGGTTCCTTGCATCTGCTGGCGGAAGCGTTCACGCAAAGTCCGGATGAAGCGCGCGCCATGACGGACAAGATTTCGGTGTTTCTTGCGTTGACACGTACTGCTGAAACCTCGGCAGGAATTCATGGAACGGATGCCGACGTGAAGGCCTTTTTCGACAGCGTGAAGGTAAAACAGGAGGCGGACCGCGCAATGGTGAGCGCGACGCTGCCGCTGGCATTTTTGCGCAAGATGCTGTCGGGCTCGGCGGCTGACCTGGGCGAACCGGGAGCCGCGCCCGGCGAGCCGCAAGTACCCTCCAAGGCACGATAGCGTGATGGCAACGATCTCCCGTGCCGCGCTGCCCGGAACGTTCCCCGCGATTGATCTCGCTTTCCGGTGGTAGACTTCGCGCATGAGGGACTCGAAACCAGAGCCCGACCGCGCCGGCGCGGTTGCGGATCGCGCTTCGGAAAATCTTCACAGCACGGGTCCGGCGCTTTATCTGGTGGCAACGCCGATCGGCAATCTGGAAGACATTACTTTTCGCGCCGTGCGCGTGCTCAAAGAAGTGGATGTGATTGCCTGCGAGGATACGCGGCAGACACAGAAACTCCTCACTCACTACGGAATTACGACGCGGACGATCAGCTATCACGAGCACAACGAGATCACGCGCGCGGCCGAGCTGGTGAAAGAGATGCAGGAAGGCGCGAGCGTGGCTCTGGTAACCGATGCGGGCATGCCGGGTATTTCCGACCCGGGCTTTCGGCTGGTGTCGCTGGCGATCCGGCATCATCTGCCGGTGGTGCCGATTCCAGGAGCCTCGGCATTTCTGGCGGCGCTGGTGGCCAGCGGATTGCCGACGGACTCATTTCGCTTCAGCGGATTTCTGCCGGCAAAACGCGGCGAGCGGCAGGCGGCGATCGAGGCGGTAAAAACTTCGCCGCGGACGCAGGTTTTTTATGAAGCTCCGCATCGCATGGTGGAGACATTGACGGATATCTGCGACGTGCTGGGAGATGACCGCCACGTGGTGATCGCGCGGGAAGTAACCAAGCTGCACGAAGAGTTTTTGCGAGGAAGAGCACGAGAGGTGCTGGAGACGCTGAAATCGCGCGATGGGGTAAAAGGCGAGATCACGCTGCTGATCGGCAAGGCGGAACCTCAAGATGCTCACGTGGGGACAGCCGCCCCCGGCTGTCCGAGCATTCGCCAGAAGCTTGAGCAGATCATGGCTGAAGAAAAGGTCGACGAAAAAACGGCGCTAAAGAAAATCGCCAAAGAGCGCGGGATTTCGAAGAGCGAGGCCTATCGCGAGTTGCAGAGAACCAAGTGATGGAGTTCTGATGAGGCAGCGTGCCAAAACCAAGATTCCTCGCATTGCGACGAATGACAACCTTGTGGTTTAGTTTTCCGCGCCTCCCTATTGCAGTTTCGCGATCGCCTGCGCGATGCGATCGAGCGTGGTCTCGCGCCCGAGGACTTCGAGCGTCTCGAATAGTGGTGGAGCATTTTTTCGGCCGCAGACGGCGACGCGAATGGGTTGAAACATCTGCCCGGCTTTCAGCCCGAGTTCTTGTGCCGCGGTGCGCAAGGCGTGGTCGAGCGGGTCGTGCCGAAATTCGACATTCGGGAGAATCTCGCGAGCGCGCATCAGGGCTTTCAACGCCATGGCCGCATCGCCTTTTTGTGGAATGAGTTCCGCCGAATCATACGGCGGCAATTGCTTCACGAAGAAAAAATTGGCAGTGGTAAGAACATCGCGCAGCAGCTTGATGCGTTCGCGGATTAGTGATGTAACTCGAAGCATTTTGTCCGGCGACACGTCCCATCCCTCGGCGCGCACAATCGGCAGGAGGCGGTCGCTCAAGCTCTCGACGGGCAAGGCGCGAATGTGCTCGGCGTTAAGCCAGAGAGCTTTGGGGTCGAAGGTTTCTTCTGTGACCAAAAGCAGGTTCCTCCCGCTCGCTTCGCGAGCAGTCGGAATGACATCGCCGTTGGGAGCAGCGGAAGACACGGCAGACCCGGATTCCTTGAAGTTCACTACGGCGTTCGAGCGGTTGATGCCTTCGAGCGAGAACGCGTCCTGCAATTCCTGCAGCGAAAGATTTTCGCGATCGTTCTTGGGCGACCAGCCCAGCAGACAAAGAAAATTGATGAAGGCCTCGGGAAGAAACCCGGCATCACGATAGGTGGTGACGCTGACCACGGGCCCATGGCGACGCTTGGAAAGCTTGGTGCCATCCGGGGCGATGAGCAAAGGAAGATGGGCGAACTGCGGGGGAGTGGCTCCAGCAGCTTCGAAGATCAGCACATGCTTGAACGTGTTGGTGAGGTGGTCTTGCCCGCGGATGATATGGGTGATGCGCAGATCGGCGTCATCGGCGCAGGATGCGAGATGGTAGGTCGGCATGCCGTCGGAGCGCAGCAGAGCGAAATCTTCAATGTCGTCGGCGGCTTTTACCTGATCGCCATAAACCGAGTCTTTGAAGTGGACGCACAATTTGCCTTCGGCAAATCGGACAGCTGAGGGCGGCTGTCCCCACACGGTTGGTGAATTCGCTTCGTTTTCTCGTGGCACGCGAAAGCGCAGCGCGAAAGGCTCGCCGGATGCCGCGCGGCGATCGCTCTCAGCGCGCGAAAGTTCGCGCGCGCCGGGATTGAAAAGCCAAGTGCCTTGGGCGCCGGATTTTTCCGCATCTCCGGCATGGGCGGGAGTGAAGTCTCGGTAGGCGAGGCCTTTTTCGAAAATCGCCCAGGCAGTTTTGCGGTGCAGATCGAGGCGGTCGGACTGCTTGTACTCTTCGTCCCAGTTGAGGTTGAGCCACTTCAATCCGTCGAAGATGGAGTCGACCGATTGCTGCGTGTTGCGCTCAACGTCGGTGTCATCGAGACGAAGAATCATGATGCCGTGGTTGTGGCGGGCGTAGAGCCAATTAAAAATGAAGGTGCGGGCGCTACCGACGTGCAGAAATCCGGTGGGCGAAGGCGCAAAGCGCACACGGGGGACAGTAATCGAATCGGCCATAAGAATCAGGAAGTTCGATGGTATGAGGAGTACAAAAGCAGCGTCAAGCAGCGAGAGCCAGGGCTCGCGCAGTAACCACAAGATTCCATTACTTTTACACTTCTTAAGAGTGTACTTAAATCATATTGTGTTCGTCTGCCGGCTGTGAAAACATTAGTTCAATGTAATACCCTCTTTGGCTGCTGTGGAATCTTAATTCAGGCACGAAGTCGCCCAGGGAATCATGAACAGCGTCGTCATCAGCATGGTGGTGATTCCGGGAGTGGTTTCACTCCTGCTGTTCCTGGTGTTCACTTACCTTTATGAGCAGAGCCGACGGGCCTACTTCCGGGCGTGGCAGTTCGCCTGGGCGGCGTACACGCTGCATTACGTTCTGGATGCGTTCTCGTTTTATCGAGCCCCTTCTCCGTTAGCGTTTTTCGCCAGCTCGCTATTTCTGGTGGCGATGGCGTTGTGCATATTCGTCTCCACGCGGCTTATGCGCGGGAACCTGCAGCTGATGTGGTATGACGCGGCGCTGGCGGTTGCAGGAATCGGTCTCGCCTGGGCGAATTTCCAGGCGCACATGGAGCAGCAGCCGACCATCGCTCTGGACATCGCGATCGCGATCGTGCTGCTCTACAGTTCAGCAGTGTTTTATGTGAACGGGCACCGGCGGGGATCGCTGGCTTTCAAAGTGCTGGCTTTTGCGCTGGCTTTGTGGGGCGTGCTGATGGGTGCGGGGCAATTCCGCAATCCCTGGGGAGCGCGCTTTGGCAGCGCGGCGAATTATCTGGGGCCGGTGCCGCAAATGCTGTTGGGCATTGCCATGGTGATGGTGCTGTTCGAGAACGAGCGCAACGCAGTGCAGGAAAACACGCTGGCGCTCTCCACACTCGGAGTGGACCCTCGGCGGCTGCTCTCTGCCGATGATCTGCTGCCCAGCATGCAGTCCGCTTTGGGCAGGCTGGCGGGAGCGCTATCGGCGAACCGGGCAATCATTTACATTTCCGAACGGTGGCGCGGGCTATTGCCCTCGGTTGAGCAGGGATTTTCACCGGAGTTTCTTGAACGGCTGAGCAGCAGCGGCGCGGGCCAGTATCTCTGCGAGCTCGCCTACCGGCAGGGCGGTCTGTTCACGGTGCACAATCTTCCGCAACTCACCGAGCAGTTGCCGATTAGCTCATCCGGGACGTTCGACGAATTCAAGAAATTCTTCACGGAAGCGGAGTTCCGCAATCTCACAGCCGTGAGCCTGCAGACCCGCGAACATGAGCTCGGGGTAATTCTATTTCCTCACGCTGAGCGCAAAGCCTTCGGAACGTCGGGCCCGCGCCTGATGGTTGGCCTGGCGCTGCAACTGGGACTGACGATCGACAACTATCTGATCGCGCACGACGCTCACCGCCGCACGCAGGAGTACAAACTGCTGACGGAGATTGGAAAGGCGATCAGCTCGCGGCTGGATCAGGATGAAGTTTTGCGCACGATTCACAGCGAGCTGGGACAGATTTTCAATACCGACGATTTCTTCATCGCATTCCAGGAGGGAGACGAAGTCCGGTTCGAGCTGGAAATCGAGGACGGGCGGATTCTGCCGAAGCGGGTGCGCAAACTGGGAAACGGCTTTACCGAATATGTGATCCGAACGGGCCAGCCGCTGTTAATCCGTTCGGAGGTGGAAAAAGCGCGAACCCGGCTGGGAGTTACGTTCAGGCCTCCGCAACCCGCGAAATGCCTGTGCGCGGCGCCGATTCTGCTGAACAACCGGCCGGGGGGCGTGATGGTCGCGATGAACAAGGAGCGCGAATTCGCCTTTGAGCAGCGCGACCTGGACGTGCTGGTGACGGCCGCGGGACAGGTTTCCGTGGCGGTGGAGAATGCACGGCTGTTCGCCGAAGAGCAGCGACGTTCGCGGCAGCTGGCGTTTCTCAACAACATTTCGCGGACGGCGATTTCCAGCGACGATCCGGTTCACCTGCTCGGTCAGATCGTAGGAGAAATTCAGAAAAACTTCAGCTTCGATCACATCGGCATCGGCCTGCTCGATTACGGAACCAAAGAAATCGAGATCAAAGCCGAAGCGGGAGCTACAGCCCACGCCATGGGCAAGCGGATTCCGATCGGCTTCGGGATTCTCGGCCGCGTGGCGCGCACCGGCGAGCGGGCACTGGTGCAAAACGGCATGCCCGGGCAGATGGGCGCGATCCTGCCGGACTCGCGCTCGGTGCTGTGCATTCCGATTACCTACAGCGAAACGCTGCTGGGCGTACTGAATATCGAAAGCCGCAACGAAAGCGCGTTTTCACCGCAGGATGCGCTCATCCTGAACACGCTGGCCGATTTGCTGGCGACCGCTTTGCACAACGCGTTTGTCTTCCAGAAGCTGCAACAGCAATCCATCACCGACGGCTTGACCGGCATCAAGACGCGGCGATTTTTCTGGGAAGCGCTTTCGGCGGAGTGGAAGCGGGCTTCGCGCTCGGGACGCCCGTTCTCGGTAGTGCTGATCGATCTCGACAAATTCAAAGAAGTGAACGACACCATGGGCCATTTCGAGGGCGATCTGGTGCTGGCCCGCGTGGGGCGACTGCTGGAACAGAAATCGCGGCAATCGAACGTGGTTGCACGCTACGGCGGAGACGAGTTCATCATCCTGATGCCCGAGACGGGGCCGGAGCAGGCGGAAGTGCTGGCCGAGCGATTGCGGCAATGGATGGCCGCCGACCCGCTGCTCAGCGAGCACCATGTGACAGGCAGCTTCGGTGTAGCCAGCTTTCCGACGCACGGATTTTCGATCGAAGATATTATTCGCGTTGCCGATGCGGGCATGTATGTCTCGAAGCGCTCTGGCGGAAACCGCGTTTCCGCGGCGCAGGAGTTTGCCGCGGGCGAGGAATTCGCCGCGCAGCGGCAGCAGATTTCGGCTTACATCGAAGGCTTTCTGCAGCGCGAGCACAACGGACCGGAGCATCTGGAAGAACTGAGTTCGATGCTGGTCAAGTTGTGCGGCGGCGAAGAGGACTGCAATGTGGCGCTACTGAAAGAATCCATTGAAGTTCTCAGCCGGGCTGCGGAATCGCGCGAGCTGCGCACGGCGGGCCACGGCGACATGGTGGCGCGATATACAGAGATTCTGGCGCGGGCTTTGCATCTGCCTCCGGAGGATACGTCCGATCTGGTGTATGCAGCGCGGGTACACGACGTGGGAAAGATTTTCGTGCCCGAACGCATCCTGAACAAGCCGGGTCCACTGAGCGACGATGAATTCTTTCTGGTGAAGATGCACGCGCGCGTGGGAGCGGAAATCGTCGGAATTCTTCCCCAGAGCGGGATGATGCGGCAGGCGATCGAGCACCATCATCAGCGCTTTGATGGTTCGGGCTACCCAGATGGCGCCAAGGGCGAGCAGATTCCGCTGTGGGCGCGGATTATCGCACTGGCCGACGCTTATGCCAACATGCTGACCGAGCAATCGATCTCTCCCGCGCGCACCCCCGAGCAGGCGCTCGAGGAACTCGCGAAGATGAGCGGGACGGGGTTCGATGGAATGCTGGTGCGGCTGCTGACGCGGAGGTTGAAGTCGGAGCGGGCGCCTGCGGCGAAAGACGCGATGTAAGCACATTCGCATCCGCACTTGCCAATCCTCCGCTTGAACCATGAAACTGTCTGCATGTCGATCCCTCTTTCTCTTTCCGGAAAAGTTGCACTGATTACAGGCGGTTCGCGCGGCATTGGCGCGGCCGCAGTTCGGATATTTGCAGCGGCGGATGCGAAGGTGGTTTTTAACTATCAAAAAGCGAAGTCACAAGCTGATGCGCTAGCGCAAGAATGCCGGGGCGAGAAAAACTGCTACGCGATTCAGAGCGATTTGAACAGCGCGGATGCGGCACGTCGGCTGGTGGAAGGCGCTGCGAGACAGTTCGGAAGAATCGACATTCTTGTGGCTAATCACGGAGTCTGGCCGGCGGAAGATGTGCCTATCGAGAAGATGAGCAACGAGCAATGGCGCTCGACGCTTTCGATCAACCTGGATGCGGTGTTTGGCCTGGTCAAATACACGGTCGCGCAGATGAAGTCGCAGCCGCGGGTGGGCACGGTAGCTGGGCATATTGTTCTAATCAGCTCGACCAGCGGGCAGCGGGGCGAGGCGTTTCACGCCGACTACTCGGCGACGAAAGGCGCCGTCATCAGCTTGACGAAGAGCCTGGCATCGGAGCTGGCGACCGCCGGCATTTATGTGAATGCGGTTGCGCCGGGATGGGTCGATACCGATATGTCGAAGCCGGCGCTGGAAGATGCGAAAGTTGGCGAGCAGATTCGGCGGACCATTCCGCTGGGACGAGCCGCGAAACCGGAAGAGATTGCTGCGCCGGTTTTATTTTTGTGCACCGAACATGCCGGCTTCATCACTGGCGAAATCTTCAATGTGAACGGCGGAGCGGTGCTAGTCGGGTAGAAGAAATTGCTTCCGGCTGTTTTGGAATGCGGGGTTTCTGCTAATCTCGACGCCGCAGATGCACGCCGCCGTCATCTTCGGGCTGGGATGTTCTCCGCAGCGGCTGAAACCATTTCAGGAAAAATCCTCAACCAGGCAGATCGACTGGCGGATCGGAATGCCGGCATCTGCTGAGGAAGCAGATGTAATTCTTGTTTTCGGCGGAGATGGAACGGTTCATCGCCATTTGAGCCAGCTTGTGAAGCTGGGCTTGCCGGTGCTTCTGGTTCCTACGGGAAGCGGCAATGACTTTGCCCGCGCTCTTGGACTGCGCAGTGTGCGCGATGCGCTGGCAGCGTGGCTGAGCTTTTGCGACGGACATGGCAAGGTTCGCGCAATCGATCTGGGAGTGATCAAGCCTCTACAAGCCTCAACTGCCGCACAAGATGTTGAAGCTTCAGGGGCTGCGCAGGTTGGGTTCAATCGTTATTTCGGTACGGTTGCGGGGGTGGGACTCGATTGCGAAGTGGCGCGGCGCGCCAACCGACTGCCACGCTTCCTGCGAAGCCACGGGGGCTACGCGTTGTCGGTGATGTCGACGGTATTTCGCTTCGCTCCGATCAAGATGAGGATTCTTACCAGCATCGGGGCGAAGTGGCTCACAAGAAGCGAGCAGCCGACAACCGTCGCCGCGTTTGCGAATTCGGGCGTGTATGGGGGCGGGATGAAAATTGCGCCCAACGCGCAAATGAATGACGGCCAGCTCGATGTGTGTGTGATCGGCGGCATTGGGCCTTTCAAGCTGTTCTGCCTGTTTCCCACGGTCTACTTTGGCCGTCACCTGAGGATCCGTGAGGTCGAATACTTCCGTGCAGATTGCGTGCGAGTTGAAACCGCGCATCCCGTGGATGTTTATGCAGATGGCGAATACGTGTGCCAGACGCCGGTTGAGGTCGGTTTGCAGCGGGCGGCTTTGAAAGTGATCGTGCCTTAGCGTCCGGTGCTACACTCTCGGAATGGCGGACCGACAGTCGCGCACCCTGCTCTGGATTCTGATTGGCGGAGGAGCATTCTTCCTCTTTGCGCTGGCAATTTTTTCGCTGGTTTATTTGACGCTGCGCGCCGGCACGAACGAGGCCGGTTTCGGTTTTGGTGATCGCATCGGAGTGGTCGATCTGGATGGAGTGATTCTTTCGCCGCAACCGGTGGTCGATGAACTGAAGGATTTTGCTGACGACTCTTCCATAAAAGCCATCATTCTGCACGTGAATTCACCGGGCGGCGGCGTGGCGGCCTCGGAGGAGATTTATCGCGAGGTGAAACGGGTTCGCGAGGAAAAGAAGAAGAAGGTCATTGTTTCCATTGAGACCGTGGGAGCGAGCGGAGCTTATTACGTTTCTTCGGCGGCGGACAAGATTTACGCCGACAACGGTAGCATTGTCGGATCGATCGGGGTGATTGCAGAGTGGGTGAATTATGGCGATCTGCTGAAATGGGCGAAGCTGAAGCCCGAGGTGCTCAAAACCGGCGAGTTCAAAGATACGGGAAACCCATCGCGTGAACTCACCCCGGCCGAGCGGACCTACATGCAATCGCTGATCGATAACATGTTTGGCCAGTTCATTCATGCTGTGGCGGATGGGCGCGGGCTGAAATATGACGACGTGAAAGGCATAGCCGACGGGAAGGTATGGACTGGTCAAGAAGCGTTATCGATGAAGCTGATCGATAAGATTGGCGACTTCCAAGCAGCCGTGAACGACACGGCCAAATCGGTGGGAATTTCTGGCGAGCCAACCCTGGTGCGTCCCGAAAGAGACCGGAGATCGCTGCTGGATTTGCTAGTGGGCGACCTGGCAAAATACATTCCCGATCAGGAGAAAGTGCTGGAGCGGCAGGTCGGGTTTTATTATCTGTGGAAATAGGCGAGGCTCGCCGCTTTGAGTAGGCTTTCCACAGCCCGAGACTTGCGTACAAGCCCTGAAATTTGAGAAGGTTATGGAGGCCGCCAGCAGTTGCGCCGGGAGATCAACCCGGTTCTGGCGAGGATTCCCCAATCGTTCGCAAGGAGCGGAGCCATATGACGAAAGCGGATCTGATCGATGAAGTTTCGCGTTTAGCTGAACTCACACGCAAAGACAGCGAAGTGATTGTAGAGACGATCTTTGACAGCGTAGTGCGTTCCTTGCGCGCGGGCGACAAGATCGAGATTCGCGGCTTCGGCAGCTTCCGAACCCGGCAACGCAAGCCGCGCACGGGACGGAATCCAAAGACCGGCGAAAAGGTCGAGGTTCCAGCCAAAAAGATTCCCTTCTTCAAGCCGAGCAAAGAGTTAAAGGATCTGGTGAATGAAGGAATCGCGGCTGCGGCGCCTGCGCCTTCTGCCCCGCCGGCAACTCCGATGGCTTAATGGGCTTTCTCCTTCGCCAAATACAAATCTGCAATTTTCAGAGCCAGCAACTCCGGATCGCCATCCGTTCGATTGGCAAGAATGATGATGGTCAACTGGTCATCCGGGAAGCGCTGAATTGTGGTAAGAAAACCGATCGTGCTGCCATCATGTGACATCCGCTTGTGGCCCTGATAGGGATCGAGAAACCAGCCAAAACCATACTTCACCGGCTTGCCGTCAGGGAATCCCGCCGAACCGTCTGCAGGTTGCGCGGGAGTAAGAGCCGGCTGCATCTCGCCTTCGGTGAGCAGCGTATGGAGGCGCAGGGCGCGGTCCCACTTCGCCAGATCGTCGATCGATGAATAAATACCACCGTCGCCCAGAACGGCAGAAGTTGGACTCTGGTCGGTCTCATGCCAGGCATTATCTTTCCAGGTGTGGCCGTAGGCGCGGTGCGGAACTTTGTTCTTGCCTTTCTCATAAGCCAGGGTGTTTTTCATCTGCAGCGGCGTGAAGATTCTCTCCTGCAGGAATTGGCCGAAGGGCTTGCCTGAAACTTTCTCAACAATCATGGCCAGAACGGCATAGCCTGAGTTGCTGTACTCCCACTTCGCGCCCGCGGGAAACTGCGCGCTGGTTTGCTGCTCGAGCAACTTGAGAACTCCGGCATCGTGAATTTGGGGGATTTTCTCCTCCGGCGTGCCGGGATATTGCTTTAACAGTAGGTCCTCATAATCCTTGAGGCCAGAGGTATGATTCAGCAGATTGCGCACCCCGATCGAGCGTCCGTACGCGGGAAACTCGGGAAAGATATCGGTGAGGCGATCGTCATAGCGGAGCTTACCATCGTGCACCAACAGCATGATGCATGCCGCCGTGAACTGTTTGGTGAACGATGCGAGACGGAAGTTGGTATGCTCATCGATCGGCTGCAGAGTGCGGAGGTCGGTGACTCCATATCCCCGGCGAAACACGACGCGACCCTTGTAAACCACCAGCGCTGCCGCACCCGGAGCCGTGTTGGACTTCAGGCCGGCAGGGAATAGGGCGTCAATCTGGCTGGACGATACCTGGCTATGAACAGGAGCGGCACAGTAGATGAGCAAGCAGAGCAGGCAAAGCAGCGGGAGAACGCTTGTAAATCTTCGTTGCACGGTGAATCTCCGAAAAGCTTATTTGACGGCACGTGTGGTTTGATACCAGCGATCTGGAATGGCCAGCAGGGCCTAGTCGCGGATTCCTACAACGGCCATCATTCGTCCGGTCTTCCCTTTTTCTGCTCGATAAGAAAACAGCAGATCGCTACGGCAATTCGTGCACAGCGGCGAAGCTTCGATGTTTCTGGCGGCAACGCCTGCGGCAATCAACTGCTGGCGGTTGGCTTCGACTAAATCGAGAAAGATTTTCTTCGGCAATTCGCCGTGGCCGGGCGCGCGCGCGGTAAGAAAAAGTAGGGGATATTTTTCGCGCACCGGGTCGGATTCTTTTACTTCTCTAAACAGCTTGGCTGCATAGGCGAATTGCGATTCGAACTTGTCGCGAACGTCTTCTCCCACCTCGTAGCAGCAGCCGTGGATTCCGGGGCCGATCGCAACCTTAAGATCGCGAGGGCGGCTCCCAAACCAGCGCTGCATTTCGCCAACGCCCTTTTCGGTAATGCGCTTCACGGTTCCGCGCCAACCCGCATGGAACGCCCCGACAGCTCTGCTTTTGGGATCGACGAGGATGATGGGCAAGCAATCGGCGGTTTGAATGGCAAGCAGCAGACCGGGCGCGTTGGTGATGAGGCCGTCGCCAAACAATTTCTCTTGAGGTGCTGAGTCCAGGGAGTGAATGATGTCGGAGTGAATCTGGCGGAGCGTGATCAGTGGCGACGACTGTCTGGTTTTGCGGCCGCTTTTTTTAGGCTCGCCATCATCGGTAGCAAGCACATGCAAGAAGGCCTGGCGGTTTCGTTCGACCGCGGCTTTGGAATCGTCTTTGGTAAATCCCAAATTCAGCGCGCGGCGGCCATAGGGACGCGAAACCCCTCCCACGCGGGTGGAAAATCCATGGACAAGCCAGGGAATTCGGCTGAGGTGAGAAGCACGGAGAAGATTCAGCTTGCTCTTCCTGGAACCCTTGGTCGGCACAAGTCTATGTTATCTGAAGCCATTGTTTTCCGAGGCC
>JASHTD010000397.1 GCA_030040725.1 Candidatus Sulfotelmatobacter sp.
GTGCTGTTCGAAACCTCTTCGCAACAACCGCAAGGTTTTCGTTCTGCTGAATCGATCCTTTACATGATTCCGTGCTTTTCAAAAGCAGCGACGGCGCTGCTCCCTTCTTCCAGAGCCTTTCTCACCAGCTTTTCGCCGCGCGCTTTTTCGAGAGCCTTGGTAAAGACCTCAGTCGCAGCTTCGACCGGAATCACACACACGCCGTCAATATCGCCGAAAATAAAATCGCCAGGACGAACGCGAACATCTCCGATTTCGACCGCGATACGAAAATCAACGACCTTGTAGCGGGGCGCAGAATCTTGCCCATATGAGCCGAAACAGAAAGTGGGAAAATCCAGCTTCAGTATGGCCATGGTATCGCGCACGTAGCCGTTGAGCACCGCACCGGCCGCACCCAGTTTACGGGCTCGGATACTCATCAGTTCGCCCCAAAGAGCGTTGCGCGGCGACGACCCCGTATTCAGGTAGACTTCGCTTTGCTTCAGGTCGTCGAGAGCCTCAAGCATCAAGCCGAAGGGCTTCTCCATCAGCTTGTTGTTTGTTCCGGAAACCTTCTCTTCAAATACATCAACTGCCAGCACCGGCATGGCACGGCCAACCACAACCATATCCGCCTGCAAGGCGTGAACCTGCGGTGGCAGGAATTGATGCTGCAGGCCGAGCTTATCCATGACGTCGCCGACGACGCAGGTGAACAATTCCCTACGGATGATCGAAAACAATTCTTCGTCGTTGTGCCACAGGTTCATCATGACTGTTGAGAATTTCGTGTCGTCAAGATCGCAGTCCCTCAGCC
Source organism: Candidatus Sulfotelmatobacter sp. (assembly GCA_030040725.1). Classification (GTDB taxonomy): domain Bacteria; phylum Acidobacteriota; class Terriglobia; order Terriglobales; family Acidobacteriaceae; genus Sulfotelmatobacter. The sequence goes on from JASHTD010000397.1 coordinate 800, forward strand.
TTTTCTCGTCAATGCGCAGCTCCGCGCGCCTCTCGAATCTTCGCAATGAACTGGCGCGCGAGATTAGTAATCGATTGATAGTCGCCGCGTTTCGCTCCCGCCGTGAGATTGCCTCCCGCTCCGACGGCGACGCAGCCAGCACGAATCCAGTCGCCTGTATTTTCGACACTTACCCCGCCGGTCGGCATCAGTCGAGCCTGTGGCAACGGCCCCATCACAGCCTTGACCCAACCCGGACCCAAGAGCTCGCCAGGAAACACCTTAATAATGTCAGCACCGCACTCCATCGCGTGAACGATCTCGGTAACCGTACCGGCCCCTGGCATGTAGGGAACCTGATAACGATTACACAGTCGCGCGGTCTCGGGGCTGACCGATGGGCCGACGATAAACTGCGCACCGGCAAGAATCGCCGCTCGCGCGGTTTCAGGATCGAGCACCGTTCCGGCGCCGATGAGAATATTCTTGGCGGCGTCGCGGTGGGCAAGGTCCGCAATGACCGTGAGAGCGCCCGGCACGGTGAACGTGATCTCGATTGCTCCTACGCCGCCCTCAGCGCAAGCATCGGCAATGCGGGAAGCCTGATCGGAGCTTTCTGCGCGAACCACGGCTACCAGACCGGAGTCCACGATCTTTCCCAGGATTTTCATCTTCGGCAATGAAGTCATATGTGAACCAAATTTTAAACAGCTTCCTATTTTCCGCGCGCGTATCGTAAATTACGAAAACTCATTTCATTCGAAAAAGGGCTCACCTTTGCGAGCGTACCTGCGAGCGAGCTTCTCGTTCAGCGTCACGCCGAGCCCAGGCTTATCCGGTAGCCGGATCGTACCATTCTGAATGATCGGCTTGGGCATGCCTTCCACCAGGTCATTCCAGAAAGGCACGTCCGAAGCGTGGAATTCGAGGACGAGAAAATTCGGAATGGCTGCGCAGAAATGCGCAGATAGTAAGGTCCCCACAGGGCTGCTGATGTTGTGAGGGGCAATGGGAATTGTTTGCGTATCGGCAAAATGCGCGATCTGGCAAGCCACGGCCAAGCCTCCGACCTTCTGCAAATCGGGAGTCGCAATGCCCACGGCGTGGGACTGCAGCATCTCTCGAAATCCCTCAAAGAGATATAAATTTTCTCCCGTCGCGATCGGAGCTCTCACTCGCGAGGTAACTGCCCGCAGCGCCTCCAGGCTTTCTGGAGGGACAGGATCTTCCAGCCAGAGCAACCTGAACGGTTCCAGTGCCTGCGCAACTTTGATCACGTCACTGACGCTGTATCGCCAGTGGCAATCGGCTGCAAGGTCAATTTCATAACCTACTGCCTCGCGCACGGCCCCGATCAGGCTCACCATGTGATCGATGGCGCCATTCGACAAACAACGGTTATGCGGATCGAAACCCTCCGTTCCCGGAACATCCAGATCGAACTTCAATACCGTGTAGCCTTGCGCCTTCATGCTCAGCGCTCGTTTGCGATAATCAGCGGGAGACGACGCGGGCTCGCCTTGCGCTTCGCCGTAATAATCCTTCGCTTTGTGCTCGGGATTGCGTTTCACCCACGACGGCTGGCGCGAGCGGAGAACTTCATCGAGGCTCTCCAGCGCCTCGCCTCCGTGACAATCGGCGTAGATGCGAATCTGGTCGCGGAACTTGCCTCCAAGCAGCCGGTAAATCGGCACGTCGAGCCACTGGCCGAGAATATCCCAAAGCGCAGCTTCAATCCCGCTGATCGCGTTGTAAACAATTCCCGCTACCGACCCTGCTCCAGATGTTGCTAATTGCAACTTACGAAACAGGCGATGAACATCGCGAGCATCTTCGCCCAGCAGAAGCGGTTCGAGCGAATGCAAAATCGCCGTGAGCCCAGGCGCGAAGAAACATTCGCCCAGGCCGCGAATTCCTTCGTCGGTTTCGAGGCGAACGAAGGTCCAATCAAAATTACCTTCGACCACCGCTGTCTTTAGACGAACAATCTTCAATTATGACCCTCCATTCCTGAAGTCTCTTTACTGTTTGACGGGAAAGCCCGGCACTTT
>JASHTD010000398.1 GCA_030040725.1 Candidatus Sulfotelmatobacter sp.
CTCTGCGGAAATATTTTGGAATCAACGCTTCGGCTACATCGCTTTTGATGCCTTCGCCGAATCGTTGACGAATGATCGACGGCGGCACGTGCCCGGAGCGAAATCCCGGTAGCCGCGCGCTCTTCTGATAGCGCTGGATTTGCAGTTCGGTTTCGCGGGCAACGTCGGCAGCAGGGATCTCGACCGAAATTTCTCGCTTCGTGTCTTTCTTATTAGCCTCGGGCTTATTGGCTTCAGCCTTCGCTGTGTCGGGAGTTTCTGTGGGGCTCACACTCCTAAGTGTAAAGAGTGTGAGAGAGAAGCGTCAAACAGCGTGCATTCCCTTTGCGGAGATGGAAAAGACATTTTTTCAAGTCGATGTCATTCCGAACCGATCCGAAGGACTGATGAGGAACCTGCTTTTTGCCGCTAGGACTCCGCCGAGCGGTGAAAATGGTCGCATAAACGCGTGATCTCGGTCACAGCCTCTCAGGTGTTAACCTTGTAAGCTTCCCCCCAACCAGGGGTCTCCCTATGAACACAAGTAAGTGCGCTAGTGATGCGGCAAGTCGTGCGCAGGAGATGCTGCAGCATGGGGCGCCCCAAGAAGAGATTCTCGCCGTGCTCGCAAATGCGGCAGAACAAGTGGCTGGAAACGGAGCTGCGTGCTCAATTCTGGTGCTGGACAGAGAGGGTCTGCTGCGCAACGCCGCGTCGCCCCGTCTTCCCGCAGATTACTTAGCCGCCATTGACGGGCTGAAGCCGGATCCGTGCGTCGGTACTTGCGCCGCTGCAGCAGCGACCGGATCAATGGTTGTAACTCCCGATTTCCAGGCGGATAACAAGTGGGCAGAGCTTCGTCATCTGCCCTTGTCGCTTGGTTTTCTCGGAGCGTGGAGCCTGGCGATCAGAGGTTCGGATGGGAAGGTGCTCGGAACCTTCGGCACCTATTTCCGGGAGCGCCGCTCTCCCACGCCGGCAGAAGTAAAAAGCGTAGAGATATTGGCCGCCGCAGCTGGTTTGGTTCTCGAAAAATACGGCTCCGGCAAGATGGCGACAAAGACAGCTTAAGATCTTGGCCCGCGCTCTCTCCTCCCTCACTCTGCAGGTTGCCCCACCCTTGTCGCGTCTTTCAACAGGACGGGAAGCGCACCCTGAGCCCACTGTCATTCTGAGCGAGCCGGCGCGCATGCGACTGCGAGTCGAAGAATCCCTACTCGCTGCAGCCAGCCGGACGCCAAGCGCAGGCTGCTCTACCCTTATCGCGTCTTTCGACAGGGCGGGAAGAGCACCCTGAGCCCACTGTCAGTCTGAGCGAGCCGGCGCGCATGCGACTGCGAGTCGAAGAATCCCTACCCGCTACGACCAGCCGGACGCGAATCGCAAGCCGCCCCACCCTTGTCGCGCTTTTGTGACAGGGTGGGAAGCCCTCCCCGAGCACACTGTCATTCTGAGCGAGCCGGAGCGCAAGCGAGTGCGAGTCGAAGAATCCCTACCCGCTACGACCAGCCGGACGCCAATCGCAGGCCGCCCGCCCTTGTCGCGCTTTTGCACAGGGTGGGAAGCTCGTTCCGAGCACCGCCACAGCAGCTCGCTCAACCTTCGCGATACAATCGCGGTCTCCCTTATGCGAGTTCGCGAGCAAGAACCAGGCGCAGCAAGAAACAACATTCCTCACTGGCTCACCATTCTTAACCGCGAAGTCATCGCCTGCACGCGCTGTCCGCGGCTCGTCGAATATCGTGAGCGAATAGCAAAGATCAAGCGCCGCGCTTATCTCGATCACGAGTATTGGGGCAAGCCTGTGCCCGGCTTCGGCGATCCGAATGCGCGCGTCCTGATCATGGGCCTCGCGCCCGGCGCTCACGGCTCCAACCGCACCGGGCGCCCATTTACCGGCGACGCCTCCGGTAAATTCATGTATCCCGTCCTGTATGAAACCGGATTCGCCAGCCAACCCAACGCCACCGATCGCAACGACGGACTCGAGCTGAAAGACCTTTATATTACGGCCGCCGTGCGCTGCGCTCCTCCCGCAAACAAGCCCACGCCGCAGGAACTCGCCGAGTGCTCGCAATTTCTCGATCGTGAAATCGCCGGATTGAAGCACATAAAAGTCGTCGTCGCGCTGGGCAAGATCGGCTTCGACGCCTACCTGAATTATCTGAAACGAAAAAAGCTGTTGCCAAGCCGTCAACCTTACGTCTTCAAACACGCCGCCCACTACCGCATGCCCGATGGTAAGGTGTTACTCGCGTCCTATCATCCCTCGAATCAGAACACGCAAACCGGCAAACTCACCCGCCCAATGTTTTTAGGAATATTTAAGCTGGCGGCAAAGCTTGCCGATGAATAACTCCAGGCGCCGCCGGGCGGGTCGTCGCACCTCGCCCCAAAGAGTGGGGTTCAATCACAGAAATCCGGGGTCACGAACCGAGGCGGCGCCGGTTGCTGCATCTCGCCCCAATTTGCGCGGCAGGGGCGGGCACTCCTGCCCGCCCCGCGCGCCTATCTCAACTTCGTAACTGTCACTTCGAGCTGGAACGTTCGCTTGGAGTTGGGATCATCCACGCTGTCCACCACCGTCGGCTTGGCCAACGGTAGCAGAGCGCTGCCGCTGAGCTTTAACTGGCGTATTGCTGGGTGGAGATCGGGTTTGTCCAGTCCCTGCTCCGGAATAGCAAAATTGCTGACTTCGGCCCGCACCGCCAGTAGTGTCTGCCCCCGTTCGTCGCGGAGGTGCGCCCAGATGTTGGTGCCAAGATCAAGATACTGAAACTCGCCGTCTTTGACCTCTACCGGAATCCGCGTCCCGATCTTAATTTCATTGGAGTCGTTGGTGTTCAGATTCATGGTGTACTGGCGCGAATTGATTTTCTTGCCGTCTTCGGATTCATTGATCGCAAAATCCAGGTGATAAGCTTCAAAAGGTCTTTGTTCCGCCGATTTCTGTTTGGCATCCGAAGCAGGCTCTGTCTGCGCGCTGCCTTTCGACGGCGCAGTTTCCTGCGCGCGCACTGTTCTCGCTCCTGCGGACAAAACGAATCCCACGATCACCACCAAGTAAAGCGCTGTCTTGTTCGACATTTTTTCTCCTTTAGACTCGCTCATCTAGAATCTCTTATTCTTTCTCCTGCTGGCTCATGCTCCTAATGACTCATGCTGCTACCGAGTCATCGACTGATCTGAAGGCTGGCGGTCTCGCTCCGCATTCTGCTCGGCTGCTTCTTTTGCCAGGTCCTCCTTGAGTTCCACCATTCTGGCCTGCGCAATCAACACTGCTTGCTGGCGGTGCTGAGCCACGTACGCTACCAGCATCTTTTCCTGCTCGCTCAACGGCTGCGGGGAGGGAAATACCTCCAGCTTTGGTGCCGAGGCATTTTCGTTTTCGGGATACTGAACGGCGACGCGCACTGGCTTTTTTCTCAGTGCCGGTGCAGCGCCGCTCGGCCTTTCATTGTCGGCAGACTGCGATCCTGCCGCCGGCGGCGTTACGGCTGGAAAAACTGGCGAATGATGACCGGCGACATTCGTCGCCGGCTTTCCGAATCTCACTGTCAGCAATAGCCCGACCACAACCACCACCGCCGCGAGTGCGCCTATCGCAGGCCAACCCCACCATGGTCGGCGGACGGCATGATCCTGCACCCTAAGATTTGCCAGAATGCGTTCCTCAATGCCTGCTCTCGGTTCCGCCGCGGCATAATTCGCCAGAGCCGCATCGAGTTCCCGCTCGAGTCCGTCATGATCGAGCGGGTCACGATTGAGCGAGTCGCGGTCCGCACCGTACTGTTCGCCGTCGCCTTGCCGGGGATTGTTGTCCGTCATTTTCTTTGCCTCTACTTCTTCGCCTCTACTTCAACTTCCAGATCTCACACGCCTGAGCCACATTCGAAACTGGAAGAGCTCGCTTCATAGCCCGCTCTTCTGCATCTTCTCGCGCAAAATCTGTCTTGCGCGAAACACCCGCGACCGCACCGCCGCTTCGTTGATCCCCAGCGTCACCGCCACTTCGGGCGGCGACATTTCTTCCATCGCCGATAAGATCAGCGGCTGGCGCAGCTTTTCGGGCAAGGCTGCAATCAAGCGTTCCAGCCGCGCGCCGGCCTGGGAGCTTTGCATCGCCCGATCTGCCGGTGTCTCGGGCGATGCCGGTTGCTCCCTCGGCCTGTCAGGATCATCCAGAGAAATCTCCCGCTGTCTTCCACGCCGCTGGCTGCGGTCCACCGCGACTCGCCAGGCAATCCGGGCCAGCCAGGTTTTCGGGTCTCCCACCGAGGCCAGCTTGTGGCTGTAGCGCAGCACGCGGAGAAAAGTCTCCTGCGTGGCGTCCTCGGCATCGTGATGGCTCCTGAGCGCGGCATAGGCGATCCGGTAAACCAGTCGCGAGTGCTGTCGGACGAGGTTTTCGAGCGCGCCATCTTGCGTGCGGTCCGGGGTACCGTCCTCACTGCGGTCTGGACTGCGCGGTACCGTCGCGGCCTCGTTCAGGACTGCCTCTCCCGCCACCAATCGCTTGACCTCAACCATGAAGACCGCCGCGACCTCGACTCTGTTCAGGTATTTCTTGGGGAGAACGCTGGCAGGTACCGCGCTTGCAGGTTACGCGAGGTTTCCGGCGCCAGGTGGGCGTCGTTAAGGCAGAACCCGGTTCGACGGGGACTAGCGCAGCGCCGGGAGGACTGGAATGGAGGAGTTTTCTGGCATGGGCGGAAGGTGTTGAGGGACCGGTCGAAATCGACGTCCAGCGACGGGCCGCAGGCGCGAACTCATATGCGGCCGAACGGCATGATCCCACCCCTTCGCCAAACCCGGGCGAAGGGGTGGGGCAACCTGCTTCGTCACCCGGCCTCGACAGCCACGACTTTTTCTCTTGACATTTCTCACCCCAAGAGGAAAATAGGGACACTTTCTCGTGACCTCGATAGTCCCCGGGCGCCAGCCTGGAGTAAGTCGATGTTGTTGCGGCACGAGACGAATCAACCAGGGTTTTCACGGGTCACTTCCCCAGGGAATAGAGAACTCAAAATAAGGAGCAGAAGTATTTTTTCCTGCTCTGACGACCTGCCATCGATTCGAGGGAGTTCCATGGGACCGCTGGATTTGGTGAATCTCTCTCCATTGATGGCGCGCACGAGCGGTCGAGCCGAAATCCAGATCGGACTTATCGATGGCCCAGTAGCCCTCGACCATCCCGATCTTGCCGCTCAAAACATTCATCAGGTCCCAGGGAAGCAACCTGGCGCTTGTTCCGCCGCGAGCAGCCTGGCTTGTTCGCACGGAACATTCGTTGCCGGAATGCTGATGGCAAAGCGCGGCTCCGTGGCGCCGGCGATTTGCCCAGGTTGCTCGTTACTGGTACGTCCCATATTTGCGGAGACGGCGCTAGCGAATGGAGACATGCCGAGCGCAAAGCCGGAAGAATTAGCATCGGCCATCGTCGACACCGCGAATGCGGGAGCCCAAGTGATAAACCTGAGTGCTGCCCTCGCTCAACCATCGGCTAGCGGCGACAGCGAACTCGAGGAGGCTTTGAACTACGCCGCACGCCGCAATGTATTGGTTGTCGTCGCGGCCGGAAATCAGGGAACCGTTGGCAGTTCGATTCTTACTCGGCATCCTTGGTCGGTCCCGGTCGCCTCGTGTGATCCACAGGGTCGAATGATGGCGGAGTCAAATCTCGGTAGCTCGATTGGCAGGCGTGGTTTGCTCGCTCCCGGCGGCGACATTACTAGTCTTGCCTCCGGCGGCAAAAACCGGTCATTCGGTGGAACTAGCGCGGCGGTTCCCTTCGTAGTGGGCGCGATGGCGCTGGTATGGTCGGAATTTCCGGCTTCCACCTCCGCGCAAATCAAACTGGCTTTCACGGGTGCTGGGAACCTGCGACGTAAAACGATTGCGCCACCCTTGCTGGATGCATGGGCCGCTTTCGAAGCCATGAACTCCGCTGGGAGAAAACAGTGATGCAGAAGAACGAAGCGAAGCCGGAAGCGAACGGGCCGCAGCCAGATCGGCAGCCTCATCACGTTCGGCTGCCCGGCTTTCTGATCGAAGAAGAAATCGGCCTGGGCGATCTGATTAAGAAGACTACTTACTCAATTGGCATAAAACCTTGCCGCGGATGTGAAAAACGCGCAGCCGCCTTGAACCGGTGGTTGACATTTACCAGGTAGCCGTCGAAGTCAAAGAACTTGCTTGTCAATATCTAGGATATTTCTTGGAGGATCACATGGAGCAATCGCAATCTGCAGTGCAGGATCAACCGGCCACTGTAACCGTGCAGACTTCGGAACCCGATCGTATCGCACCTGCCAGCGCGGCCAGCCGCGATGTGATTTCTCCGCAGGCGTGCTCGACCTGTGGAACAACCCCCGCAGCGAACGCTGCGAGCGTCGTTTCCCCTCCGTGTATATACGTCATCGGGCACATCGAGCCACGGTTCCCGCAGCTTTCGATTGAAAAAGAAGCCCGGCAGATCATCGCCAGGGGAGGACCATCGAAGGAAACCGACCGCGAAGTCATGGCTAGGCTGCTTCGTGATTCCGCTAATAACTATCTGGTTCGCCAGCTCTGTTGGGTGTTATCCGTGCAGGGAGTAGA
>JASHTD010000399.1 GCA_030040725.1 Candidatus Sulfotelmatobacter sp.
CCAGCACTGCGCAGTTTGGTTCATTGGGAGCCGGATTCGCCGCGGGCAAGCCGCAGGGCTGCGTAAAGTTCTCGGTGACAAAGAATGGTGGGTTAAAGCCCGGACTGGGGTTCGAAAATGGGCCGTTTTCCTCGCCGCCGTAAAAAATCCCATAACCGGCGCGCATAACTAACTTGTCTGTGATCTGGTAAGCAAGGCCGAAGCGAGGGGCAAAAGTGGTCAGGTCGGGAGAGATCAATCCTGGACTGCCGTTTCTCTGAATCGGGATCAGAGAAGCGATGAAGGGAGTCAATACCGCTTGCTGGCCCTTCGGCACGACCAGCGAGTCGGTAGCAAAGTCGAAATTGGCCTCTTCGTTGTCGCGCGCCTTCACGGTCGTGAAAAGTTCGTAGCGAAGGCCAAGGTTCAAGGTGAGTTTCGGGGTTGCGCGGAAGTCGTCTTGCACAAAGGCGGAGTAGTCGCCCCGGTGATAGTCCACGTTGTGCTCATTCGTGATGGTAGCTCCGTCGGTTATGCCCAGCAGGAAAGTCCCAAATGCTTCTCCTCCTGTGGTGGGAGCGGCAGCGTTATCGGTGAGATCGCTGGCAAAATCCATGGTTCCGCGCGAGGCGGCAGGCTGAAAGATTGTGAATTCAATAAAGCGCAACTCCGTGCCTACTTTGATCGAGTTCCGTCCGTGAACCTTGGTCAAATTCTCATCAATCACATAGGCATTCTGCTTTTCGATCGAGGGCAGAAAGCCCGAGCTGCCAATGGTCGCCGTGCCGTCGTCGATGGTGATGTTCGGCAAGCCGCCATTGTCGGATCCGAACGGCACTCCGGGGAAGCCCAACTGCGCGGCCACGTTGGTATCGTAGTTCAGTTGAAAACGATGGGCGTTGATTCGGTTGTAGCCGAGGCGCAACTCATTGACCATGCTCGAAGAGAACGTATGGACTTCGCTGAGCGCAGCGCTTCGGTAGGAATTGTCCTGATAACCATCCTGGAACGCTCCGCCATCCAGTGCGTTGTTGAATGGCGAAGGAGTGAAGCTCGGCTGATTCTCATAGCTGAAGCGGCCGAAGAAAGAGTCGCGCTCGCTGATGTTATCGTCGATCCGGATATCGAAGTTGTTTTGATCGAAATTCCTTTTCGGTTCCGCCAGAAAGTTGGAGCCGTTGATGTTCACATTGGGCGCGGGAAACAGAGCCGAAAGCCGCGCCGCGAGCGGATCGATCAAAGCTTTGGGGAATATATTAGTGGGAACGCCACCAGCGCCGACTCCGATCGGCACTCCGCAATAGCCGTCCGGATTCAAGGTCGAGACTTGGGTGAGGTAGTCATTAAAGATCTCTCCCTGGTATGTGGGATTTCCATTGCAATCGCGCGCTACTTGTTTGGTCGAATTTCCGTTTGCATCCACGGCCATAGCCGGAGTTGTAGTCAGGAATGAAGAGAAATTGCCGCTAATCTCGGCCGGCGTCGGAACAAGAGACAGCTGCGGCAAAGCCTGCCGTATGCGAAGCCCCTCGTAATCGCCGAAGAAAAAGGCTTTGTTCTTGATGATCGGCCCGCCAAAAGTTGCGCCAAATTGATTCTGCCGGTACTCCTGCCTTCCGAAAATATCGAACGCATTGCGCGCATCGAGAGCGTCGTTCCGCAGAAACTCGTACACGTCGCCATGAAACTGGTTGGTGCCGGATTTAATCACGGCATTCATCACGGCGCCGTTGCCGCGCCCGAACTCAGCACTGTAGGCATTGGTTTGAACTTTGAATTCACCGATTGCATCGACGGAAGGCTGGATCACATACGCGCTGCCGTTGAGCACATCGCCCAGATCGGAGTTGTTGTCGATGCCGTCGAGTTGAAAATTGTTTTGCAGCGAACGCGCCCCGTTGGAACTGAAACCGTAACTCGTTTCCACGCGCGAGCCGGGTTCGCTTGGCCCCACGCCGGCGGCGAGTAAGGCCAGTTGGGCGTAATTGCGCCCATTAAGCGGAAGCGTTTCGATGGTGTGGCTGTTCTCAACCTGACCAAGACCCGAGGTTTCCGTCTCCAATTGCTGGCCGGTTGATGTGACTGTCATGGATTCGGTGATGGTACCGACCTGCAAGGTAACATCGACGGCCGGCCGCGACTGCACGTCGACAGTAACTGGGCCGGCCACAGCTTTTTTGAAGCCAGTTTTCTCGATCGTGACGTTATATCGTCCGACCTTCAGCGGGCTTGCCAGATATTCGCCTTGCGCATTGGTCTGGGTGACCAACTGCGTTCCCCGGTCAATATCGGTGATGGTCACCTTGGCCGCTTCGACCACGGCATTGGAAGCATCCTTCACCAGTCCGGCGATACTTCCGGTGTCCTTTTGCGCTACAGCCGGAAGGCAAGTCAATGCAATCAGAACTGCTGCGCCGGCAAGAGAAAAATTCTTGGGCAGATTTTCCAAGGATTTAAATGAGAAGCGGTTCGACAAGCGACGCATGATGCACCTCCCTGCTAAAACCGCGCAATTCAAGAATGAATCAGAACGTTTTGCACGATCAGGCTGATGCCGCCGTTGGGACTCGAGCAATCCGGCGATTCATGGTAAGAGTTGCCATTCGAAATAAAACGTAATGAATCCTAACAGATCATAAGCAAAAAGGAAACCAACAAATATTTCGCGGTTTTATTAATCACATGCCGAAACGGTACCGATCGAGACGCCGGCGCGCTCCACCGTTTGCCGCATTGTCACTGGTGCCGTTATGCTTTGCCGGGCTGAGGCGCTGGCAACCTATGGCGCCGCCAAGATGAGGTTGCGGACCTGATCACTGCGAGTCCACTACGCAACGGAACCCGACTGCTCCGGAGCGATCCATGCTCGGAGACATGAGCAGAAGCTTTCCGTGCTCATTCAGTTTGTACGCCTGAGGGAAGTACCAGATCGAACCTTGTGGCTCGTAGTAGCTGCCCCCTCGGAGAATGCCGCCCCGCGTATGCTCGTCCACGAATTCCTCGGTCCATTGCCAGACATTGCCTACCATGTCCATCACGCCGAATGGACTTGCTGCCTTGGGATGCGCATCGACCGGATCGGGACCTCGCATGATGCGCGACTTGTCGGGAAGCGGAACCGCGTTGGCATCCCACTCGTTGCCCCACGGATAAAGCCGACTATCCGTTCCCTGAGCCGCGTACTGCCACTCCCATTCATGCGGCAAGCGCTTGCCAGCCCAGCTCGCGTAGGCCCGAGCATCTTCCAGCGAAACCCACGTCACCGGCTTGTTTTCCCATCCTTCGGGATAGGTTCCATCCTTCCAATCCCGGAGAAAATTCAGATCGTCTTTGGGGTGGTAGCGGCTTGAGTCCAGGAACTTCTTGAATTGAGCGTTGGTCACCGGATACTTATCGATATAAAAGGACTTTATTTCCATCGGATGCTCGTGAAAGCGCCGTGGAGAATCTTCCCACGGATACTGCACATCGACACCGATATCATCCAATCCTTCGATCTCGATTCCAGCAACCTCGAAAAGAAAATCGGCTCCGGGAATTCTGATCATTCCGTCAGGCGCGGTCGCCGCTCCCTTTGTCGCTGCAATGGGAACAATTTCCTGGGGCAGAACTTTCCATTCGTGCGAGTAATCGGCGAGTGGCTTCGCTGTCAACTCTTTCATCCTGGACATCAAGCTCACAATTTTTTGATCCGGTGCGGTGTTGGTTGCGAACACGGCACCATATCCCTTTGCCTCGATCGAAAAGGCAAGAACGGTTCTCCCATCCGGTCTGGCCTGAGGTTTAAGTTCTACTCCGTGGTAAAGATCGAAAAAGCGCAATCCCGCTTCCGCCGAAACTTCCATCTGATCGCCTTCGACGTTGTATTCGTTTCGATTGACGATCGTCCAGACGGTTTCATCGCCCAGTGGCCAGCGGCTGGAATAAACCCCGTAGCGAAGCATGGGCGACATCGGTTCCCAGTCTTTGCTGATGAGGAACGGTGCTACTGCGCGTTCGATCGCGGCGACACGGCGGGTGGCTTCGCCATCGCGTGGCATGATTCCATTCCAGATACCCCAGATATTTTCCCAGCTCTCCCAGCCCACGCCATTGAAAAAAGCGAACTGCAGGTCATCGGTTTTATCGCGATTCCAGCGGTGAGAGATGTTCACCATGTGCCGGGTTTCCAGCCATTTGTATTTGTCGACCCGCGGAGCGAACGGAAATTCGTATTGGCCCCACGTCATCACATCCCATGCCAGAGCTTCGTCGGATGGCCCTTCCTCGGGCTCAAACGCGAGCGGATGACCAACTTTGTCTGCAGCAAGCGAGAATGCCAAAGGAACGCCGTCCTGCGTGTCGCCATTGATCCCATCGGCGCCGATTTCCGCCATGAGGCTGGCAATCGCCTCCGGCCACGGCATGCCGGGATCGCGAGTTCCCTGGTCCCACATCATCATGGGAAACAACACACGCACCCCGCGGCGGTGGAAGTCGGCGATCATCTGTGTTACTCCCGCTAGGCCGCCCGGCATGCTGCGAATCATGTCCTGCTGATTGCGATTATCGATACCCATGTTCGGGTAAGTCGGCCAGATAAGGACTGCGTCAATTCCTCCGTATCGTTTTTCAAGATCGTCCAGGTAACGGTCTACGGTGTACTTTCCACCGACGGGATCATAGAAGTACCGATCCTGAACCATCATCTGCGGCTGAAAAAAACTGGACTGCGTCCACTTCAGTGTCGGCATATCGTAGCGCGAGCCATCGTAGCCAATGCGAATGCGCCGCTCGGTCCGCCAATGTTGAATGTCGGCTAGCCACGCCGCATGGTCGGCAGACGTGCACACGTTCGAGTCACCCTCCCACGCGCCTTTCATCGTGAGGCAAGCGGGTACCGGAATCTGCTGGTCTTGGGGGCTGTAGTGAGAATCCTGAGCTGCGGTGAGGCTGGCGAAGAAGAGCAAAAAAGTTGCGACCCACCATCGCATGATTACCGGCTTCATATATGGACGCTCCCGTGAAAAAACTGCATTTCGGCTTGCCAATATAAACGTTCCAAATGTCCTATCCACATTAACTTCTCACCTGTCTTCGCGTTGTTCGAAGCGACGTTTATTGCCATCTTAAACCGCCAGTTTTGCGGACCGGACCTGGCTTTTTTTGTTTTCAGGATCCGTGCAGAATGCGCACGGATCAATCCCTTGTTCCGTTACTTCGGTTCGGTCCGGATCAGAATTAGGCTAAGAGATTGAACGAGATAGACGGTATCATGCACAAGTGCGTTGTCCGAAAGTTGCCTGCGCGCTGGCGTTTCTACTGCTGATGGCGGAGCTTCCTTCTGCCCAGGAATATAGTTTCAGGGTCTTTGGAAACGCTGAAGGGCTCAACAACCTCGCGGTGAGGCAAATCTACCAGGACCGCGGCGGCTTCATTTGGGTGAGCACGGAAAACGGAATCTTTCGGTACGACGGAGATCGTTTCGACGCTTTTGGACCGGCACAAGGGATTCCGATCAACTCAGCTGCCGCATTTGGCGAGGCTCCGGACGGCTCTCTGCTGGCTGGAGGTAGCTTTGGGCTCTACCAGCTGCGTGGCAACAGTTTCCAAATACTTCCAGTCGGTTTCAAGACAGTCAGTTGGGCGCAAGGCATCCAGTCCGATGGAAAGGGTCACACTTTTCTCGGGACCGATTCCGGTCTGATCGAGCTCTCTTCCGCAGCAGGGCAAGATGGATTTTCCGTGCGCTCCTTTCCTCAAGCCCCAGCAGTCTCAGAGCCCGGTGTGAGCGCCGTCTTCATGGACGGCGACGTCCTGTGGTACGGATGCGGACAAGAACTCTGCCGCATGGGCCGCGACGGGACACAAGTCTTTGGGGCAGGGAGCGGGCTTCCGCATTCTGCGTTGATGGTGATCCGCAAAGATGCTGAGGGCAATCTCTGGGTCCGAGCGAGGAATGCAGGCATGTTTGTGTTGCCTTCAGGCCAAACCAAATTCCGCAGGCCCGAAGTGCCGCTTTCCGATAATGTGGTCGGAATTCCGAGCGTTGATGCCGACGGGCGGATGCTGCTCCCGTCCCCAGATGGCTTGCTGATCCAAGAAGGAAAAAGCTGGCACAAAATTGACCGGTCTCTCGGCCTTCGCGGAGCCGTCTATTCCGTTTTCGCGGATCGCCAGCACTCGTTGTGGATCGGGTTGGCGGGTCGGGGGCTTGTCCAGTGGCGGGGTTACCAGGAGTGGACGAGCTATTCAACTGCGAGCGGTCTCGCGAGCGACATCGTGTACGAAATCCTGCCACGGGCCGATGGGACACTCTGGGTCGGCACCGAAGGAGGGCTGCTACGAGGGGACGACCAGCCATTCGGCATCCGCTGGAAGAAGGTTACGGGACTTAATGGGTTCCCGGTTCACAGCGTCCGCTCCGGCCCCAACGGGGATTTGTGGATCGGCACCGAGGCTCACGGTGCCGCTCGCCTTCATGTGCGAAGCGGAGTCATAGAGTGGTTCGGAGAGACCCAGGGCCTTTTGGGCAAATCGCCATATACTTTGCGCCTCGATCATCATCAAAAGCTCTGGGCCGCGACCGAAGCTGGCCTGTTCGTATCCGTGCCGCCGTATCAAAGGTTTTCACGCGTCGTCGAATTGCCGCCCACCCAATTCTGGACTGTTGCCGAGGGAAGCGATGGCAACGTCTGGGCCGGCGGCGCCGATGGGCTCTTCGTTTATGCGAATGGACACTGGAAGAATTTCACCCAGACCAATGGCTTAAGCAATCGGGAAGTGCTCGCCCTGGGTCCGGGCACGAACGGGGAGATGTGGATCGGGTATCGGTTCGGGGGAGGTATCGATCGCGTCCACCTCCAGCGAAGCGGTTTGGCAGTTGAAAAAGGGGTCCAGAGGCCCGGCACCGATGGCCTCGTGTACTTTCTCGAATTCGACGCATCGGGGCACTTGTGGGCCGGCACGGAGCGGGGCGTGGACATGTGGAATGGTTCCCGATGGAGCCACTACGACACGAGTGACGGGTTGGCCTGGAACGACTGCGACCTGAATGCTTTTGCCGAAGACTCCGCTGGCAGAGTCTGGATCGGAACCAGCGGCGGACTCTCTGAATTCAAGCCGCGCCCGCGCCTCTCGCCCGAAGTTCCGATCCAGGTAGTGTTCACCAAGCTCTCCGTGGGAGGAAAGGATGTTTCCGGGCAGAGCAATCCAGCCTTCAGCATCCACGCAAATTCTCTGATCGCGCGATATTCCGCGCTCAACGTTTCCAACGCAGATCACATTCTGTTTCGCTATCGGCTCAAAGGTTCAAATTCGGCCTGGACGGAAACCACGCAACGAGAACTGCAGTTTGCGGAGCTGGCGCCTGGAGCTTATCGCCTTGAAGTAGAAGCGCAAGATAGCGATGGCAATTGGATTGGGCAGCAGGCGGAGTTCGCTTTCAGAATCCTGGCTCCTTGGTATTCGACATGGTGGTTTTTGGGGCTGTGCGGCTTAACGCCAGTGCTGATCGCGGGAATTGTGGTGCGATTGAGGATATTAAGCGGGCAAAGACGAGAGCGCGAACTCGAGCAGTTGAAAGCGGCGCATGATGAGATCAGAAATCTTGCGTTCTTTGACCCATTGACTGGCCTTCCCAATCGGCGCCTGCTGCTCGATCGCTTGCGGCAAACCCTGGCCGCCGGCGTCCGCAGCCACCGCAAACGAGCCTTGCTCTTCGTCGATCTCGACGATTTCAAAACATTGAACGATACCCTCGGGCATCACATCGGTGATCTTCTGCTGCAGGAGGTCGCTCGGCGGATCATCGCCAGCATCCGCGAAAGTGATACCGTCGCGCGATTGGGCGGAGATGAATTTGTGGTTTTGCTCCAGGATCTCAGCGAACTGGCCGAAGATGCCGCGTCCCAGGCAAAGATTATCGCCGAGAAGATTCTCTCTATCCTTCAGCAGCCCTACCTGCTGGATGGCCGGGAATGCCGCAGCAGTTCCAGCATCGGTATCACCGTATTCGGAAGTCCGCAGGACAGTACCAACGAAGTCCTGCAACAAGCGGATATTGCCATGTACCAGGCTAAGGCGGCCGGCCGTAACACTTTGCATTTCTTCGCCCCCGCCTTGCAGGCCGCGGTCAACGCCCGTGCCGAGATGGAGGACGACCTCCGCCAGTCGATGAAGACGAATGATTTCCAGCTCTATTATCAGGCTCAAGTAGATCGTGGCGCCTTGATCGGCGCCGAGGCGCTACTCCGCTGGAAGCATCCCAAGCGCGGCCTTTTGCTTCCCGGCGAGTTCATTCCCTTGGCCGAGCAAACCGGGCTAATTCTGTCGTTGGGAGACTGGGCGCTGGAGACTGCCTGCAAACAAATCGCGGCGTGGGCCAGCCGAAAGAGTACGGCGCATCTCACGATTGCCGTGAATATCAGTGCGCGGCAGTTGCTCAACCCGGAATTCGTGCGGAATGTGCTGACCATACTGGATCGCACCGGAGCCAATCCGAAAAACCTGAAACTGGAACTCACCGAGAGTATGTTTGTGGACGATCTGGAAGACGTCGTCGACAAAATGACCGCGCTGAAGTCGAAAGGTTTGAGATTTTCTCTCGACGATTTTGGCATGGGCTACTCTTCGCTGGGCTACCTGAGGCGTTTACCGCTGGACCAATTAAAGATCGACCAGGAGTTTGTCAGGGACATTCTGGGAGACGCCAGCAGCAGCGCAATTGCGCAAAGCATCATTTCCCTGAGCCGGGCCATGGGCCTGTCGGTTATTGCCGAGGGCGTTGAAACAGAAGGACAGCGTGACTTCCTGGCCCGTCTCGGCTGCCATTCGTTCCAGGGCTTCCTGTTCGGTGGGCCGGTCTCGTTGGAAGAGTTCGAGTCCTCGCTGCCGCGCTCAGCCGCCAGTGGGTCCTCTTAATACAAGCTCATCAAGATCGTTCCCATCAAGCAGCTTCGCCGCCCTCTGAAGTGCAGGGCTGTACAATCTCGCGTGCTGTCGCGTAGCAAGCAGGATCAATTTCGTTTTGCCCTTCAAGGGGCAGGCTTGTTGTGTTATTGATTAAGGGCTTTTACTCGAGGCACCAATGACTCGAATTTCCAAGATTCCCTTGTGGATTTTGATTGTCCTATGGCCATGTCTTAGAGTTTTGGCCCAGGTGCCCGAATCAACCCGGCCAATCGTGATTCGGGCCAGCACACTACTTGATGGCAAAGGCGGCACGCTGCACAACGTTCGCGTATCGATCCAGGGCCCAAAGATCGTTGCCATCGATTCTGATAAGGGACAGCCAGTCGATTACGACCTGAGTGGCCTCACGGTATTGCCCGGCTGGATTGACGCGCATGTGCACATTACCTGGATATTCGGCAAGGACGGCAAGAACGCGGGGACCGACGGCACCACGCAAGAAGATGCTTATAGAGCGGCGTCGAACGCCTGGGTGACCTTAATGGCGGGATTCACCACTGTGCAGAGTGTGGGTGCGCCGAATGATGTACCGCTCAGGGATGCAATTGCACAAGGAAGATTGCCCGGACCGCGAATTCTTACCGCGGTTGAGCCGCTCGAAGGCAAAGGTGATGCCACGGGAACGCCTGATGAAATTCGAGCATTCATCAGAAAGCAAAAAGCCGCAGGAGCGGATTTGATCAAGATCTTTGCCTCAAAGTCAATTCGACTCGGTGGCGGAATGACGCTCTCGCAGGAACAACTGAACGCGGCTTGCGACGAAGCGAAAAAGCAGGGACTGCGTACGCTTGTCCATGCTTATAAAGATGCTGTCCGCGCCGCAACGCTCGCCGGCTGCACTGAAGTCGAGCACGGCACCTTGGCGAGCGATGACGATTTGAAGTTGATGGCTGAGAAGGGGGTGTATTTCGATCCGCAGTGCGGACTCGTGCTCGAGAATTACATGCTCTACAAGGACAAATATCTCGGCACATCCGGTTATACGGCCGAAGGCTTCGATGCGATGGAAAAGATTATTCCCATGGATCATGAAATCGTGCAGCACGCAGTGCGAACTCCCGGCCTCAAAATGGTCTTCGGTACGGATGCGGTAGCGGGCGCTCACGGACGCAACGCGGAAGAGTTTGTTGATCGGGTGCGGGATTGCGGCGTGGCGCCGATGGCTGCGATGATCTCGGCGAATTCGACGGCTGCTGAGGCGATGGGTATGAGCAACGAGATTGGCTCGATCGCTCCCGGCTTGCAGGCGGACATCATCGCGCTCGACGGCGATCCACTGAAGGACATTACGGCGGTTCGACAGGTCGTCTTCGTGATGAAGGACGGGATTGTTTATAAGAATTCCGCCCGCGGCGTGATCCCCTCATTCACTGGCGTCCAGCCTTAATAGATGTTCAACGATGTTCAACGTTGTCAGGAATTCCAGCTCGTGAACACACCCACGACTCTGAATTTTCAAGCTGCAGGTATGGCGGGCCCCAAACCACAATCGACGTCCGCGATGAAGCTCCAGCTTTCAACACGGAGCCCCGCAACTGCCACGTCACTACCCTTATCCGCCTAATCGAGTAAGATTTTTTAAGGTCCAGATAGCGAGGTGCGATGAGCTTCCCTGCTTTATCCGGGGGAATGGCACGCCGTTACCAGGCCCCGCAAGGCCTCGGCCAGGGAGCCATGGATCTCGATCTTCGAGGTTAGAACGCTTGGAGACAAGAGGCGATCAACAAGCCAGCACCGAACCCAAAACGCGGCTGGTTGAGCAAATCAAGATCTATCTGCATTCGGGTGACTATTCTCGCGCCCTGGACTTGCTACGCGGTAGAGCCGCAGAATTCCCCAACGACGCCGAGCTTTCCGACTTGGAAAGACTGGCCCATGATGGCGTCAAGCGCAACGCGGAAGGCCAGCGTCTTATTACCGAAAGCCAGGAACTGTTTGCGCAGGGAAAGTCCGCAGAAGCGATTCAGTTGTTGCGCAAAGCGTACGAGCTGGACAAAAACAACTCGCTTGCCCGCGCCATTCTGGCCAATGCCCTGGTGGAGCACGCGAATTCGATTGCAGAAACCGATTGGCTGGAAGCCGAAAAGCTGACCAATCAGGCGCTCGCCTTGAACCCCGCGCATCCTACGGCCAAGTCGATCTTCAGTCTAATCGTCGAGCTCAAGAAAACGAGCTCGGTGGAGGACTGGGTTTCGCGGGCGCGTAAAGTCCAGTCCTCCGGCGATCTATTCGCAGCCTTGGCTTGGGTTGCAGAGGGACTGGCGGTTCATCCTAACGATCCCAAGTTGCTTCAGATCCAGGACACCATCCAACGCGACCAGGCTGCCCGGCGGCGCCAGGCCCGCCGCGTCGATCTGGAAGAACTCCGGCGCATGGAGCTTGAAATCGCCGCAGCTGTCGACGATGCTGCTAGACAAGCGTTAGCCGAGCGCATACAGGGAGTGGTCGCCAAGTACTGGACCGATGGAGAAATCCTGGCCGTCGCCAATGGCCTTCTAAATCGGCTGGGATTGGCTCCCCCGGAGAGTTCCGCCGCATCGCGCAGCAAAAGCTCCGCCCTTATTTTTCATGTCCCGCGGGCCGGGATTCCGAAGCTCTCACCCGTCGACGCCGGCCAGATTGCGCCAAGCCAAATTTCACCAAGCCAGATTCCGCGCGGCGAGATTTTGCCCGAAAAGGTTCAGAGCACTACCGTTTCACCCAGCAGTGTTCCGGCGAGCAAGGTTCCGCCCAGCAGTGGGCCGCCGAGCGAAGTTCCGATCGTTTTCGAAGAAGCAAAACTTGCGCCGCCACAAGTCGCCACCGCTCCGGCTCCCGAACCTCCTGCACCCGCTGCGCCTCCCGCAATCGCTGCATTTTCGGCACCGGCAGCCAAAGTTACATCGCCATCATCCCGGGCAGCACAGCACACGAGGTCGAACTCCACGCTGCTGATCCTCATCTCTGGCACCGCAATCATCTTGGTGGCAGCGACTTTCTTTTTGACGCGAAAACACTATGCTCCGGCCGGAGCGGCTTCCCCCTCAGTCGCGCCGAGCGTCTCGGCGCCTACAGCTTCTGCCCCAGCCGCGCCCGCTCCCAATGTGCCCTCACCAGCGGTCTCGGCTCCCGCCGTCACCGCTCCCGCAGAAGCGGCTCCCGAACCATCACCGCCTGCTTCGCCCCTCGCTTCTTCCACTGTCACAGGAAAAGTCGCGCCCGATGATCAACCGCGCACCGAGTCCAGTCACAAGGCAAGCACGCTCCTCGTCGTTGCCGGTCAAGACGGAGCCAGTGTTTTTCTCAACGGAAAACTTCAGCCGCAACCCACGCGAGCAGGTCAGTTGCGCATACCGAATCTCGAGGCGCAGAGCTACGTTGTCCAAGTGTCTAAAAGCGGCTTCCAGGATCCTCCGCAGCAAGAAATCCGCATTCGCAAGGGCGAACAGGCCCGGCTCGTCTTCAACCTCCAACCCCAGCCTCGCCTCGCCTCGCTCACCATCCAGGGCGGCACTCCCGGAACCACGGTATTCGTCGACCAAAATCTCGTCGGTACCGTTCAGCCCGATGGCAAGTTCTCCGTCTCCACCGTCAATCCCGGTGACCATACGGTCGAACTGCGCAAGGCGCAATTCAAATCCCGGCAGTTCAAAGAACATTTCGTTGTGGGCGGAGCCATATCTCTTGCTGCGGCTGATGCCGCGCTGGAAGCTGCTCCTGGAGAATTGAAAATTACCTTCGCGCCCACCGATACCAAAGTTGCACTCGTGAAAGGTAACTCTCTGACAATCGTAAGCAGTGGTGTCCTGCTCAATCTTGCCCCGGGTACATACACTCTTACCGCGCGAACCCCCGACCGGTTCGCGCGCTCGTCAACGCTCGAAGTCATGGCCGGGCAGTCGAAGACTTTAGATTTGTCTCTTGCTCCGGCCGGTATGTCGAAGTGGGATGACCCCGGTGCATGGAAGCAAGAGAGAGAGTCTTTCATTCGCAAAGGAGGGGACTTCGTACTCTACGGCGCCGTTCCTGTCTCGGGCACCTTTGTCTTTTCCGCGATGCCCGCCAAGGGTCACCTACTGCAATGGGTGCTTAACTACGCCGACCCCAAGAATTACATCCTCTTCCAACTGGACGACAATAATTTCTATCGTAGTGTTATTCGAAACGGGGAGAAAACGAACGAGATCAAGATTCCCGAAAAAGGCGACAAGAAAGGCTTCCGTACCCTCCGCATTCGCATCAGCACCACGGAACTACTCCACGAGATCAAGGATGGTGACAATTGGACCGTTGTAGAGCGCTGGACCCAGCCCGGAGTTAAATTCGGCTCAGGCAAGTTTGGCTTTTACATCCCCGGCAACGACGAAGTAGCGCTCTCCAGCTTCGCCTACTATGCTGACCTGAACGTCCGCTAGCAGTCTGTGGCCTGGGCCTGAATGAGTTTCGCAATACTGATCGGAGAAAGTTGGGTTGCTCTAAGGTTCGAAGATCTCCAGAGGATGGCTCAGTTTTCTGGCCGGAGACGCCGCGGAGTTTTGTGCGTGCAATATGGCCCCAACATTTTACGCGAATTCTTTCCGCGCCAGCACTATTCGCGACACCTCCGGCCTGTTCGTTGCAACCTCACCGCGCCAACCGGCGACTCACTATCCAGCCACTTCGATAGGCTCGTGTGTAGCCGACCAGGAGAGAAGCTCGTTCTCCTGCGCGTCCACCACGGCGATGGCCGCGACATTGACGATTTCTTCGACCTCAGTGTCGCGCGCCACCACATGAACCGGCTTGCTCATTCCCATCAAAATCGGGCCGAGGGTTGTGCCTCCGCCCAGCTTCGCCAGCAGCTTGTATGCGATATTCGCAGATGCCAGATCCGGGAAGATCAGCACATTCGCTCCGCCCCTGAGCGTGCTGAACGGATAATTTTTCTCCAGCACCTCCGAAGATACAGCTACATCGGCCATCACCTCGCCATCGACCACCAACATCGGGTCGGCTTGGTGCAGCAGTTCAACCGCTTTGCGGACCTTCTCGGTTTGCGGATGTTTAGTGCTTCCGAACGTCGAGAACGAAAGCATCGCCACCCTTGGCGTCAGGTTGAATCGACGCGCCGTCTGCGCGGCGCATAGCGCGATTTCGACCAGATCCTCTGCTGAGGGATCGATATTCACACTCGGATCCGCGAGTAGATAAAGTTTGCCGGAACGCGTAATCGTCAGATAACAGCCCGAAACCTTCTTCAATCCTTCTCGCGTGCCGATAATCTGCAGCGCCGGCCGGATGGTGTCCGGGAAGTGCTGGCTCACGCCAGCGACCAGCGCATCCGCTTCACCCATGCGCACCATCATTGATCCGAACACATTCGGATCTTTCATCATGACGCGTGCTTCTGTCGGGGTTACACCTCGCCGCTGCCTGAGCCGGTACAGTTCCTCAATAAAACGTTCCCGCAGTGGCGAGGAATCCGGATCCACGATCTTGATGCCAGCCAGATCAAGACCCAGTTCCGTGGCATTGCGGGCAATTTTGGCCTCATTTCCGAGCAGAATCGGAAAGGCAATGTTCTCTTCCCGAAGCAGATGCGCCGCTCGCAGCATCTTCTCGTGCTCGCCCTCGGGGAACACCACCTGCTTGGGCCGCGATTGCGCCTTGTGCACCATCATATGCGCGATTTCATGCGCTTTGCCCAGCCGCCGTTCGAGTTGGTCACGATACTCGGCAAGATCAATCGGCTTCCGCGCCACTCCGCTCCGCATCGCAGCCTCGGCTACAGCACTCGCCTCCCACAGCAATACGCGCGGGTCGAACGGCTTCGGAATTAAGTAGTCCGGACCAAATCTCAGGCGCTGTACTCCATATGCCCGGCAGACCGAATCCGGCACGTCTTCCTTGGCCAGCCCCGCAAGCGCGCGCGTGGCCGCCAGCTTCATCTCTTCATTAATCGCAGTTGCATGCACGTCGAGTGCGCCACGGAAAATGAAGGGGAATCCGAGCACATTGTTAATCTGATTGGGATAATCAGAACGGCCAGTGGCCATGAGAACGTCGCTACGGCAGGCTTTGGCTTCTTCGTATGTGATCTCAGGATCGGGATTCGCCATGGCAAAAACCATCGGATTCGGCGCCATCGATCGCACCATATCCGCCGTCACCGCGCCCTTCACCGACAGGCCTACGAACAAATCTGCGCCGCGCATCGCATCCGCAAGTGTGCGCAGCTTTGTGTCTTGAGCAAAGCGCTCTTTGTACTTGTTCATCCCCTCGGTCCGGCCCTTGTAAATCACGCCTTTCGTATCGCAGAGAATGATGTTCTCGTGCTTCACACCCAGGCGTTCGTAGTGCTCTGCAGTTGCGATGCCCGCTGCTCCGGCTCCATTGAACACCACGCGAATTTTGCTGATGTCTTTGCCCATGATTTCAAGCGCGTTCAGAAGCGCCGCGCCCGTGATGATCGCCGTTCCATGTTGATCATCGTGAAACACGGGAATTTTCATCGTCTTCTTGAGCGTCTCTTCGATGTAGAAGCATTCCGGCGCTTTGATGTCTTCCAGATTGATGCCACCGAACGTCGGCTCGAGAATCTGGCAGGCTCTGATGATTTCGTCAGGATTGTGAGTATCGAGTTCGATGTCGAATACATCGACGTCGGCGAATCGTTTGAACAATACTCCCTTGCCTTCCATTACCGGCTTTCCCGCCAGTGCCCCGATGTCGCCCAGGCCAAGCACCGCCGTTCCGTTGGTGACCACCGCTACCAGATTGCCGCGCGCCGTGTATTTAAATGCGTCCTGCGGATTGTTATGTATCTCCATGCACGGCTCCGCCACGCCCGGCGTATAGGCCAGACTCAAATCACGCTGTGTGAGACAAGGCTTCGTCGAAGAGACCTCGATCTTCCCGGGTCGAGCCCCGGAGTGATAATCAAGGGCCTGTTGCTTGGTAACCGACATAGCTCCTCCTCCGTCGTGAGAACGCGACATATTGTCTTCATTGATTATTTCTCAAAGAACCCCCACCACGATGTGACGCCTGGCATATCCGGTTGTGATAACCGTAAGCCTTACATTCAGAACGATTAACGGCGTGGAGCGGACTTCAGCAGGAAGGAACGCAGGCGGTTACCTCCATAGCTCCAGATGAAACTGTGAAGCTTTTACGAGTGCGTCGAGCATAAACACGTCTCAGACAATTCTTTTTTGTCTTCTTCTGCCTGCCACTCCGCGTCCGGAACAATATGCGTACCGCCTGATCCGCAAACGGCTTGGTACAGGTTCTCGCATGACGTGATGATCGCTTCTTTGCCCCCGCGCATGAGAAAACGCAAAACGGATTCGATCTTCGGTCCCATATTGCCGGGAGGAAAGTGTCCCGCTTCAGCGTATCGTCGAAGCTCGCGGCATCCAACCAGCACCAACGGCCTTTGCGTGGTCTTCTTAAAGTCCAGATAGACATATTGCGCATCGGTAGAGATAACGAATTGTTCTATGCCCAGACGCGATGCCAGCAAAGAGGAAGCGCGGTCTTTGTCAATCACGGCCTCGACGCCCTGCAAGTTGCCTTGGCGCCAAGCGACTGGCACGCCGCCGCCCCCGCAGGCGATCACCAGCACATTCTGCTGCATGAGATCGCGAATAATTTCCAATTCAACAATGTCGAGAGGCTCGGGCGACGGCGCCAAACGCCTGTATCCACGCGCGGCATCTTCGACGATTTTCCAGCCGAGATGGTGTGCCCGCTGTTCGGCTTCCTCGCGCGAATAGAAGGGGCCGATCGGTTTGGTCGGATGCTGCATTGCCGGGTCGTCTAATGAAACCACGACCTGGGTCAACACCGTTGCCACCGGAACATCCAACCCCGCATGCTTCAATTCTGTATCGAGAGCCTGCTGCAGCAGATAACCAATCTCACCCTGAGTAGAAGCATCACAGATGTCCAGCGTTTGTCCGGGAACCTGGCTCTCTCCACGCTCCGAGCGCAGTAGTGCCGCGCCTACCTGTGGACCGTTGCCGTGTGTGAGAACGATGCGGTAGCCATCCCTTACAAGCCTGGCAATTTCCGCTGCGGTCCGGTGCGCATTGAATTGCTGCTCGGCGGTCGTGCCCTTCTCGCCTGCACGGATCAACGAATTTCCGCCCACCGCCAGCAGCATCGTCTTCATGGCCATTCCTCTTACGCATGAACCAATTCCGGCGCGGTCGCTGGATGCATTAAGCCTACCGGCACGTCTTTCATCAAATGAACCATGATTGCTTTCTGTATCCACAGCCGGTTTTCAGCTTGCTGAAACACCACAGAACGTGGCGAATCGATCACTTCGTCGGTAACTTCCTCGCCGCGGTGGGCGGGCAGACAGTGCATGAAAACGGCGTCGCGTTTGGCACGAGCAAACAAATCTGCGTTCACCTGATAGTTCTTGAATGCTGGGCGCCGCTTCTCGGCTTCGGCTTCACGACCCATGCTGGCCCACACATCCGTGTAGACTACGTCGGCCCCGGTGACTGCTTCTTTCGCGTCATTGCTTACATGGCAGCCTGCCCCTGTCTCGCACGCGCGAGCCCAGGACCAGACGATGGCATCCTCGTGCGGTTCATATCCAGGCGGCGTTGCCACCCAAACGTTGGCACCCACTTGTGCTCCAGCGAACATGAGCGAGTGCGCAACGTTGTTTCCGTCTCCAATGAATGCAATCTTGAGCCTGTCCAGCCGGCCCTTGATTTCCCACATGGTCATGTAATCAGCCATCGCCTGGCAGGGATGGCTGTAATCGCTCAAGCCATTGATGACCGGAATAGCGGCCCACTGCGCCATCTGCTCCACAATTTCATGGGCAAACGTGCGAATCATAAGTCCCTGCACCATACGTTCCAGGTTTTTGGCCACGTCGTAAACGGACTCACGCCGGCCCAGGTTGATTTCGGCGGGAGAGAGGTAAAGGGAAAAGCCGCCCAATTGTTGGATCCCCACATCGAACGTCACCCGCGTGCGCAAGGATGGTTTCTCGAAAATCATCGCCAGCGTTTTCCCTGCAAGAGCGCTCTTGTAGGTTTCGGGTTGCGCCTTCATATGGCGACCAAGGAGCAGTAGATATTGGATCTCTGGAGGAGAAAAATCCCGGATCGAAACAAAATCTTTCATGTCACACCTCCACAGGCGCAGCGAACAAAGCCAGCATCTCTGCTAATCCTGGGTGCGTGAGTTCTTCCACTTCGTAGCTGACGCGCAGAGCCGGCTTATCGATCTTAATCACTCGTGCGAGGTCAATTGGCGTAGCGATTAGAACTAAATCGCAGGGCACGCGGTTGATCGTTTCTTCCAGTTCATGCCGCTGCGTCACGCTGTAACCCATGGCTGGAAGCAGGTTGGTGAGGTGCGGATACTTGTCGTACGTGGCGCGAATCGAACCCACGGCAAACGGCTTCGGACAAACCAACTCGGCCGCGCCGTATTCGCGGGCAGCTACCGATCCTGCGCCGTACAGCATCTCCCCGTGCGTCAGTGTGGGACCGTCTTCAATGACCAGCACGCGCCTCCCGCGGATCAACTCGGGTCTTGCAACAGATACGCGACAGGCAGTTTCGATGATTCTGGCGCGCGGGTTGTTTGTCTGCACGTTATGCCGCACGATCTCGATGTCGGCAGGCGCCGCCGTATCGACCTTGTTAATCACAACTACGCCGGCACGGCGCAGGTTTACTTCGCCGGGAAAGTAGGACAACTCGTGCCCGGCACGGTGCGGATCGGCCACAACGATTTCGAGGTCGGACCGGTAGAACGGAGTATCGTTGTTTCCGCCATCCCACAAAATAATGTCTGCTTCTTTTTCCGCCTGCCGCAGGATCGCTTCGTAATCCACCCCAGCGTAGACCACAGTTCCCTGCTGGATATGCGGCTCATATTCCTCGCGCTCTTCGATGGTGCACCGCTGACGTTCGAGGTCATCTACTGAGGCAAAGCGCTGCACAGCCTGCGCGGCCAGGTCGCCATAGGGCATTGGATGGCGAATAACCACAGGATTGCGGCCAAGCTCTTTCAATCTTGTGACGACCAAACGCGAGAGCGGGCTCTTTCCGCAACCGGTCCGCACCGCACAAACTGAAATTACCGGAAGGGTCGATTTTATTTGCGTATGCTCGGTGCCCAGCAACCAGAAATCAGCGCCGGCAGCAACTACACGCGAAGCCAAATGCATAAGGCTCTGGTGCGATATGTCGCTATAGGAAAACACCACGGCGTCCACCTTCTCATCGGCGATGACTTTTTCCAGGTTTTTTTCTTCGATGATCGGTATGCCGGTTGGATAGATCAGGGCGCCGGCCAATTTTGCCGGGTACTCCCGATTAGCGATGTCGGGAATTTGTGCCGCGGTAAACGCGACGACCTGATATTCGGGATTGCCGCGAAAAACAACGTTGAAATTGTGAAAGTCCCTTCCCGCTGCGCCTAAGAT
>JASHTD010000400.1 GCA_030040725.1 Candidatus Sulfotelmatobacter sp.
TGCGTCGAGTGCACAGTGATTGGCAGCGATGGCCCGGAATCATACGAAATCTGGCTTGCGCCGGAAGATGTTTATAAAACGTGGCAGGCGCTGATCGCGGCTGGGGCTGTTCCCATTGGAAGCGAGGCGCTGGAGATGCAGCGCGTTGCGGCGGGAGTACCGTTTTATGGCGTAGATATTCGGGAGCGCGACCTGCCGCAGGAAACCGAACAGATGCGCGCGCTGAATTTCAATAAGGGATGTTACATCGGGCAAGAAATTGTGGAGCGTATTCGCTCGCGGGGGAATGTGCATCGCAAGTTTGCCGGATTTCTGGCAGAGGCGGACGCGAAGATCTCGGCCGGCAGCAAGATTTCTGCGGACGGGAAAGAAGTGGGCGAAATTACGACTGCTGCCGTGCTGCCGATTGAGGGTGGTGAGCGGTCGCTTGGGTTGGGCTACATCCGGCGGGAAATTGGGGTGCCAGGACGCGAAGTGATGATTGAAGGAACGAAGGCGACTGTGGTTGCGTTGCCGGTAGAGATTGCCGGCTGACGCATGCGGATGACGCAATAACGCACAAGGTTTAGGAAGAACGCCGCGAATGTTTCGATCGCTTACGTTTCGAGAGAGATAGCGCGCTGCGCAAATCTGAGTTCAAGTTCGAGGAAGACCTTATGACAGAGAAGAAACGGGAACCCGGATTCACGGTGACGGACCGGCGGCTGTTCACCGAAGATGGAGAGTTACGCAAGGAGGTTGGCGAGGAAAGCGAGAAGAAAGCTGCGCCTTCCCCGGCTGCGAAAGAGAGCGCGGCGGCGGAGAGAGGTGGTGCTTCGGAAAAATCAGTGGCATCGTTTCCAGCGGCCGGAGATGTGGGAGACGCTCCGGCGCCGCCAACCGCGGCGGAGCAGAAGGCGCAGGCGGATGCGTACAACGCATCATCGAAAGAACTCGACTCGCGCGTGGAAATGAGCGGGCGCTCGGCGAAAGAGTTCGAGATGACGTTCGAGCGGTTCCTAGCGTCGCTCTACATGACGGCGATGCTGCAGTTGGGATTGATGCATCAGCAAGGTGAGCAGCCGCGCGTGGCTATTATTGGCGCGCGGCAAACGATTGACACGATCTCTCTGCTGGCGGAAAAGACCAAGGGCAACCTGACACCGACGGAAGAGAATTTCCTGCAGAACAGCCTCTACGAAGTGCGCATGGCATACGTGGAAGTGACCAACGCGCTGGCGCGTCCGCCGCAGCCGGGAGCAGCCACGGGAACCGGCGGGCGATGAGGATCTCTTCGAAATATCCATTAGTGAAGGTCGGTTCATGAAGGCGACGCTCACGGTGTTGGGCAGCGGCACCTCGATGGGTGTGCCAACCCTGGGCTGCGACTGCGCAGTGTGCCATTCGAGCGATCCACACGATCGCAGAACGCGGCCGTCGATCATGCTGGAGTATGCGGGCAAGGTGGTGCTCATCGACACCTCGCCCGATTTTTATGTGCAGGCGATACGGGAAG
Organism: Candidatus Sulfotelmatobacter sp.; assembly: GCA_030040725.1. Classification (GTDB taxonomy): domain Bacteria; phylum Acidobacteriota; class Terriglobia; order Terriglobales; family Acidobacteriaceae; genus Sulfotelmatobacter. Next base: position 1,496 of record JASHTD010000400.1, read on the forward strand.
GGATCACGCGGGTGGATGCGGTTTTGTACACGCACACCCACGCCGATCATATTCTGGGAATCGATGACCTGCGGCCGCTGAGCTACGCACACAAACCAAAGCGATTGCCACTTTACGCGCGGCCGGATGCGGCAGCATTTTTGCGGCGCATGTTCAGTTATATTTTTGACTCCGATTACAAGTATGGCGGACTGCCGCATCTGGAACTGCGTCCGATTGACGGGCCGGTCGAGCTATTTGGGGCGCAGTTCGATCCGGTGCGCCTGATTCACGGCGAAGCGGAAATTTATGGCTTCCGGTTTGGAAGCGCGGCTTACCTGACCGATCATAGCGAGATTCCGGAGACGTCGTTTCGTCAGCTGGAGGGTCTGGATATTTTGTTTCTGGATGCGCTGCGACGCAAGCCGCATCCGACACACTCGACGGTGGAGAATTCGTTGCGCATTGTGGACCGGGTGAAGGCGAAACGAGGATTCTTCACGCATATTTGCCATGATTTGCCGCACGAAGCGACGAATGCGACGCTGCCGAAGCATGTGCGGCTGGCGCACGACGGATTGAAGCTGGAATTTGAAATCAGTGGCCAGTGATCAGTTGGCAGAGGCCGGTTAGAACCGACCAGCTTTACTGCCTGTAGCCACTGCCCACTGTCCACTGAAATGCAGGTTTTCCACAAACTCGATGATGTTCCCGCCGGCTTCGGACCTTCGCTCGTCAGCGTGGGGAATTTTGACGGAGTTCACCGGGCACATGCGCACGTGCTGGGGGAAATTGTACGGCGGGCACGGGAGCAGGGCGCGAAGGCGATTGCCGTGACGTTCGAGCCGCATCCGGCGCGGATTTTGCGGCCAGATTCAGGATTGAAGCTGCTCACCCCGACAGCGGAAAAGGTACGGCTGCTTGCGGCGACCGGAATCGATGCCCTGCTGATGCTGCCGTTTGCCCGCGATCTCTCGCTGATGACGCCGCGGCAGTTTGCAGAGAGGATTTTGAAGAAGAAGCTGCACGCTCGCGAGGTGCATGAGGGATTCAACTTCAGGTTTGGCCACAAGGCAGCGGGCGATGTGGAAATGCTGACGCACCTGGGCAAGGAGTTGGGCTTTGAAGTGAAAGTTTATCCCGAGCGAAGGCTACGCGGGGAGCCGGTTTCGAGCAGCCACATCCGGAAGCTGATCGCGGGAGGTCGCGTGAGCCGGGCGCGGCACCTGTTGGCACGTCCGTTCTGCATTCTGGGCGCGCCGGGACGGGGGCGGGGATTGGGATCGAAATACACGGTGCCGACCATCAACCTGGCACGGTATGAAGAGCTGGTGCCCAAAGATGGCGTGTACATCACCTGCACGCGAGTGGGAAACGAGCGCTTCGAGTCGGTGACAAATGTGGGCAACCGTCCGACGTTTGGCGCGGATTCATTCGCGATTGAAACGCACCTACTGAATTTTCATCCGATCGATATTGAGCCGGAGAGTGAAGTGGAGATCTATTTTCTGACCCGGCTGCGCGACGAGATCAAGTTCCCTTCCGTCGAAGCTTTGCGCGAGCAGATTGCCAGAGATGTGAAGAAGGCCCGAAAATATTTTCATCTGCTGCGACTGCGGCGATAATACTCACCACCGAGACTATCAGTCTCAACCTACAGACACGACGAGACAGAAAGAAAATTTTCTCGCCGGGCAGGCGCGCGTATTCTGTTTTACCTTAGTCAATTTGGAACAACTTCGAGGTCGTGACTGTTCCTCCGGCGTTGGTGATGGAAATAGGCCCAGTGGTTGCGCCGGCGGGTACGGTCACAGAGATATAGTGAACGTTGAGGACCCGGAACTCAACGCTGACGCCGTTCACGCTAACAGCTGTGGTACCAACGAAGTGATCGCCCTGCAGAAGAACTGTAGCGCCAGCTGTGCCCGATGCGGGACGAAAGTCGATTGCGACCGGAGCGGGCGCGGGAAGGCCGGCGTCGAGCGTCCATATGGTGCCGTTGTCGATTGAGTTTCTATTCACGCCTCCGTTGCCGAGCGTTACGCCGTAAAAGCTGCCGTTGGCGGCCTGAATCATGGGGCCAAGCTGCTCTCCGATCGTAGCGCAGTCAAAGGTCACGCTCTGCAGGAGCGAGCCGCTCGTGCTTGCCGAGAAGGCAATTCCCTCAGGAGTGCCACAGGTGCCGCCGCCGAAATTTCCCCAAAGATTTCCATCGGAGGCTTGAAGAATATCGCCGTCGAAAAATTGGGTCGTCGAAAGGGAGCCGAGTTTCTGGTACTCGCCCGCCAGACTGACCTTATAGAGTTCGGCAAATGCCTGGAGACCGAATAGCTCACCTGTCGAGGCTAAAGCTGGAGGGCTCGTGGCAACGCCGGGAAGATTAATGTTCGGCGTGTTGAAGCCGTGCAGAATTGTGTATTCGCCGCTCGCAGGATCGAACCGGAAAACGCTGTTGAATGGCTTGAACTGAGCGCCCGCCACGGTGGTTCCGTAAAGATTGCCGTCAGCGGCCTGCACCATGCCGTAAACTCCGGTGCCGTCGGGCTGAGTTTTGCCGTCGAAGGTGTGAAGCACAGTGTAGGAACCCGCCGGAGTGATCCGAAAAAGCACGCTCGTGGGAAAGTTGGTTGGCCCCGTCGCCCCATAAAAGTTGCCGTCGAGCGCCTGCATGAGAAAGCCGGGGTTAGCGCCGTCGGAGCAGGTCAGCGTGTTACAGAAGTTGTGCAGCACATGAATTACTCCGCTTTTGCTTAATTTGAAGACTGTGCCGAAACCATTCGCTCCATTTTCGGAAGTTATGCCGTAGAGGAAGCCGTCGATGCCCTCGACGAGCGTGCCGGGAGCGGAGCCGTTTGGCAGGCTTCCATCCGGATTCTCGGCAAAGCTGTAGATGACGGACATTTCGCCAGCGGGAGAGATTTTAAAGACGGTGCCTTGCGCATTCATGCCGACGCCCCCGCCGGCGGCTGACCCGTAGAAGTTGCCATCGGATCCTTCGATTAATTCGAGGGGAAAGTAGCCATCAGGACAGGTGAACGAGGCATTGCAGGGAAACGCGAACACGCGACTCAGCGTGGGACTCGCGGCCTGGGCAAAGGCGGATGCAAAGGACAGAAAAGAAGCGAAAAAGAGGGCGAGTCGAAAGCGCATGAAAGATCCTCCCGGACGTTGTAGCAGATGTTTGTTCCGCGTGTGTCAAGCAGATGTCAAGGGAATGTCAACGTCCAGAGGCGTATCGGTGAGGGTCGCGATTGGGTGCGTTCTTCTTGTTGCTCTGGTTGGAGCCCACCGATCAGGGCCTGCATGTCAAGTCATTTGCAGCGGCATATGCCGCTACGGTGATTTGTCACTGCGGAGATACGGAGGGCCGGAGAGTTTCTTGCGTGCCCACCACTGTCTTGCATGCGGCTCAATGCGGCAAGTATCCCGATTCCATGGGCAGCTTTCCATCGACGCGGACGATGGTGATGGAATCATCTACGGAACGAACATCGACGAAGCCGACGGCGCCGGGCAAGGCCTGAACGATCTTCAGGACATCGGCGTCGGAGTCGACGATTTGAATTTCATCTTTGTGCGCCAGGAGCAGGGCTTTCCATTCAGCGGCGCTCATCTTGTTGAGGTGCTCAAGGGTTTCCATTTCACCGGCTGAATCTTTGTGAAGGATCAAGACGATGCCTGTGCCGTTGGGCCACTTCTTAATCTCCGAGCGGAAAATTCTGGCGAGGTGAGCAGCGGTCACGTTGGAAACGTTGTTGTCCTTGTTCACGACCACAGCCATGTGGTGAGCGAAGCAGGGCGTGAGAAATGCCAAGAGAAAAAAGCTGACAGCGGCGACGCGAAATTTCATAGGCGCTTTCCAGTTTGAGTGCGTTCCCGGGCTACGCATAAGGCTAACCGAGAATTGGCGATCTGAACGTCAAAACATTGTCAAAAGGGGGCGAGAGTATCAGGAGAGGAAACATGGAGGATCTCAATCGCGGTTCCGCAAGATCTCAATCTTTGCGGATTTTGGGCTGGCGCCAAGGATTCGAACCCGATCAATGAATGTAATTCGTCGCCGGTCTGTCGGTGAGCAAGCAGGGGATCTGCCCTAAGGCCTGACTTCGAATACAGCGCCTAAGCCAGACCCGCCATCCTCAGTAGTTCCGAAAAGTTTTCCGTCGTGGACTACTACGGCAGAATTGTGGCTGAACTCGACTCCTGGGACTTTCCAGAGTGTTGTTTCGGTCCAAGCGCCTGTCTGAACTGTGAGCAGCAGATGGGATTAGGAGGCCGGATTCCGGCGGGATACTGTGGGTTCCGAAATGATCGCCGCTTGAATTTTTCCCGCTGATGCGTGATCCGGAACGCCCGCGCTTTTGCCAGCGGCTCGGAGAGATCCGGCGTGGGTACACTCTGCGCGAGATCCCTCGCCCCGCCTCGCTACGCTCGTCCCAGGCTAAAGCCGGGGATCTACCAGAAAGCGGCTTCTCTCGGGATGACGCAATCGAAAAGAGGATGGCTAAAATTTCAAACTGAGTCGGTAGGGGAAACCGGGTGCTGATCTAAATTTAGATCAGCATCGAAAACCAGCGATAGGAGATGCCGGGCTGGCGTGTTAGCATCATGAAGGCTGCATTTCGCGTTCCGCCGAGTCCGTTGCTCCATATCCAATAAAAGCCTCCTCTCTCTCCATGCAGGGTGGCCCTGAAAAAGGAGTTCTGCGTGGCCAGGGAATACATCAGAAAGCCAATCAGTGGGGGGAAGGAAGAAGGCTATTCCACGGACAGCGAGATGAATACCCCGATCCCACCGCGCGTCTCTTCCCCCCAGGACATAGACGATCTGCTCACCACCATTCGCACCCAAGGTCTCGAGGTGCTGGAAGGCGAGCCTCAGTCGCCGTATGCGGCTCTGGAACGAAGGCTGGTTAGCGAAACAGATGAAATTGACGTCAGCCCGGCAGAAGTTGTGGCGGATGCGGCCAACGATCCAGTACGGGTGTACTTGCGCGAAATGGGCGCTTCACCTCTGCTCACGCGTGAAGGGGAAGTGGAGATTGCGAAGCGCATCGAACGCGGAGAACTCTCCGCCATGAAGGCGCTTTCGCGCTCGCCGATTGTCATTCGCCAGGTTCTGGCCATGGGTGCGGAGTTGAAACGGGGGCAACGGTCGATTCGAGAAACGGTCGTCTTCGATGAGGAAGAAATCACCGAGGAGATTCTGCGGGACCGCGTTAAAGAGACGACGCGCC
>JASHTD010000401.1 GCA_030040725.1 Candidatus Sulfotelmatobacter sp.
TGATTAAATTAACTATAGTTAACATTTTGGGGTTTGCCCCTGTAAAGCTTGGGACTCTGGTTTTCGAAGTGATTTGTGTTGCCGGTAGAGATGGCAGCCGCTGCAGGGTAGCCGTCTTCATTTCCGCTTGGTCTGTGATTACCAAATGAATTTCATCTTCAATAAGACTAAAACAGGGACTTCCTCTGGTTCGCGACTGGCAAAAGCCGCAAGGCTCTGCTCGCTTCCAATTCCTTGCGCCACGGCCCTTGCCCTCGCATTAGCAGTTGCAGTCGCTCCTGCTCCCGCCCAGCAAGGATCACCCGGCCAGCATTTGCCCAACGCTCCGACTCCATCTGCACCCGAAACCAATGCATCAGCGCCCTCACTCAACGCGTCTCCCGCCAACCCCGACCCATCTGATCCCCCCTCGCCCCCGATTCCCGCAGACGTCGAAACCTTTTTCCCTCACCTCAAAAACACACAATTCTGGCTCTCCGGCCAGGCCAACTTCATCTTCCAGCTTCATCCTTCATTTCCCGCCGCCTACAGCGGAGTGCACAGCCTTCGTCCCATCTTCGAATCGGCTACCTCCCGCGTAGTCACCGTCTTCACCGGCGTGCGCGTCAACAACTCCCTTGAGTTTCTTGCCGACGTCGAAGAAGCCGGCGGCCTCGCTCTCAGCTCCGGCTTCGGTCTCGCCGGCAACACCGATCTCGATATCGTCCGCAACCCGCTCCTCAGCAAAGCTCCTTATCTCGCTCGCGGCATGGTTCACAAAGTCATCGCCCTCAGCAAAGATAACGTCGAAAATGATCGCAGCTTTCTCTCCCTCTTCGACGAACTTCCGCGTCGCCGTCTCGAACTCCGCTTCGGCAAGTTCAGCATGCCTGATTTCTTCGACATCAACGAAGTCGGTTCTGACACCAAATATCAGTTCATGAACTGGACCATCGATAACAACGGCGCTTGGGATTACGCCGCCGATACCCGCGGCTACACCGTCGGTTTCACCGCCGACTACGAAGATCGCAACTGGGGATTGCGTTTCGGCGAAGGACTCATGCCGGTCGTCGCCAATGGCATCAATCTGGTCTGGAGGCCCTGGGAGGCCCACGCTGAAAATTACGAGTTCGAATTCCGCCGCGGCCTGATCCCCAAAAAAGATGGCGCCATCCGTCTGCTTGCCTATACCAACTACGCCAACATGGGCATCTATCGCGACGCCATCGCCAACTTTGAAGACGGCCTCACGCCCATCCCTGAGATCACCGACCACCCCTGGCACATCACCCGCAAATATGGTTTCGGTGTCAACCTGCAGCAGAATCTCACACGCTATCTCGCCGCCTTCGCCCGCTTCGGCTGGGACAACGGCAAGACCGAATCCTTCGCCTATACCGAAGTCGATCAAACCGTTGCCGCCGGCATCGCCGCTTACGGCTCTTGGTGGCATCGCAATCAGGATCGCGCTGGCTTCGCCTTCGTCACCAACGGCATCTGCAAAGATCATCAAATCTATCTCGCTGATGGAGGCTCCGGCTTCCTCCTCGGCGATGGTGGCCTCACCTACGGCCGCGAATACATCGTCGAGTCCTATTACACCGCCCACCTCTGGCGCGGCCTCTACCTCGGCCCCGACCTCCAGCACATCAACAATCCCGGCTACAATCGTGCCCGCGGTCCCGTGCTCGTTCCCGGCTTCCGCCTCCATCTGGAGTTCTAGGTGAAGGGAAGGATGTCAAACGCAACATGTAGGGACAGCCGCCCTCGGCTGTCCGGCCGAGCGCAGCTCGGCGGCGCAGGTCGGATCTTGCGCATATCTCCCCAACACGTCATCATCTGAAGGGACAACCATTCCATGCCCCAGACCCTCACCACCACCCATTTCAACGGCCACTCCATGGTCGCCCCGCTCCAGCGCGTCCTTGTCTGCTCGCCCCGCACCGCCGGTTGGGACCGACCCGACAGCGTCGCTTGCTGGCAGAAGCTAGGCTTCCTGCACCCTCCCGATTTCCCAACCGCTCAGTCCCAGCACGAGACGCTTTGCCGCGAATTACAAGCCGCCGGCGCCGAGGTCATCGAGCTCCCGCCCGATCCGGGCCTTACTCCCGATGCCGTCTACACTCATGACGCATCCTTTCCCACCGATCACGGCCTCATCGCTCTTCGTCCCGGCAAGCCCAATCGCGTCTCTGAATCCTCCTACCACGCCGGATTCTGTCTTCGCCTCAACATCCCAACCCAATCCAAAATCCCCGCTCCCGGCACCGCGGAAGCAGGTGACATGCTGTGGCTTGATTCCAAAACTCTGTTGATCGGCCACGGCTATCGCACAAATAATTTTGCCATTCAGTACATTCGCGCTCTGCTCGCGCCTCACGGCACCGAGGTTTTTTCCGCACCGTTGCCCTACGGCCCTGGCCCATCTGCATGTCTGCATCTCATGTCGCTCATCAGCCTGCTCGACGATCACACTGCCCTCGTCGACCTTCCCTGGCTCGCCGTCGAAACCGTCGAACTGCTCAAATCCCGCAACTTCAACTTCATCGAAATCGCCCCCTCCGAGCGCGACACGCTCGCCTGCAACGTTCTCGCCCTCGGCAATAATCGCTTGCTCACAATTGCAGAAAACGAAAAAACCAACGCCCGTCTCCGCCACGCCGGATTCGACGTCCGCACATTCCCCGGCTCCGAACTCTGCATCAACGGCAGCGGCGGCCCTACTTGCCTCACCCGCCCTCTGCTGCGCGCCTGATCGCGAGTATTGGACCGACAGACGCCTTCCTTTGCTTCAAAAGCGCGTATTCTCTGACTGGAGTCATCTCGAAGCACCCGCGCTTTCACCAGCGGGGCGAGGGATCTCGCGCGGAGCGCAGCGACTCCGGATGTCATTCCGAACCTCGGCGAATCCGAGGTGAGGAACCTGCTTTTTGCTCGGTCGAACCAGCACTAAGGAAAACAGTTCAATTGAACATCTACCTCATCGACGGCACCTACGAACTCTTCCGCCACTTCTTCGCGTTGCCTTCCTCGAAAGACGCGAACGGCCAGGAAATCGCCGCCGTGCGCGGAGTTCTATTTTCCGTGCTATCGATGATCGAAGCTGGCGCCACTCATCTCGGCGTCGCCACCGATCACGTAGTCGAATCCTTCCGCAACAATCTTTATCCCGGCTACAAAACGGCAGAAGGCGTTCCACCCGAACTGCTCTCGCAGTTTCCAATTCTCGAAGAAGCCTTGCAATCGATGGGCGTGAAGGTTTGGCCGATGATCGAGTTCGAAGCCGACGACGCGCTGGCTTCCGCCGCGGCCAAAGCCGCACAAGAAAAACGCGTCACCCAAGTCATCATCTGCACACCCGATAAAGATCTGGCCCAGTGCGTCGCCGGAACGCGCGTCATTCAACTTGACCGCCGCAGGAACGCGCCGCGTGATGAAGCTGGAGTAATCGAAAAATTCGGCGTGAGACCCGCCTCAATCCCGGATTATCTGGCGGTAGTCGGCGACTCTGCTGATGGCTTTCCCGGCGTTCCGGGATGGGGCGCCAAAGCCGCAGCCGCAGTTCTCTCTCACTACCCGCACCTGGAAAACATCCCCCAGGACTGGCGGCACTGGCCACCCTCCATCCGCCGCGCCCGCTCGCTCGCAGAATCTCTATTCGCTGCCTGGAATGACGCCCTACTCTTTCGCACGCTGGCCACCCTGCGTCTTGATGTTCCCGTCTTCGATACCGTGGATGACCTGTATTGGCAAGGCCCACAATCACAATTTGAAGCCGTCTGCCGCCGCTTCGGATCCCCGAACCTCTTCAACCGCGCAAAATCATCTAGAGCCGACACCGAAACGAAGTGATCCCGACAAACGAACATGTAGGGACAGCCGCCCTCGGCTGTCCGGGCGAGCGAAGCTCGCCGAGTGCGGGTGCCCCATTTCTCGCGTTTTTTTTGCGAGAAGTGGGGACTTTAGGAATCGATAAGCACCTACGACTCGACGTCATCCCGAAGTCCCGTGCTTTCGCCAGCGAGGCGAGGGATCTCCCGTTAGCACACCTCTTGAGTCGAACCGCGCCACCATATGATCCGCAGCGGGTCGCGCTCAGCGCGACCCGCTGCTAAAATGAACAAGCATGCTTCTTCCCTTCGTCCGCGAACTTTTCTCGGACGTCGAGTATCTTCCCGCCTTCACGCGTGTTGCCTCCCACCTCAAAGAGGGCACGGGGCGTATTCGTGTCTCCGGACTCACTCCCACCGCGAAAGCCCTGCTGCTCGTGCTTTTTCAACGGGCCGCTCAGCGCCCGCTCATTTTCGTCGTCAACGACAACCGTGCTGTCGAAGACCTCGTTCCCATCCTTCGCGGATTCGCCGAGCTCACCTCCGCCTGCGACCCCTCTTCTATCATTTCTTTACCCGCCCGAG
>JASHTD010000402.1 GCA_030040725.1 Candidatus Sulfotelmatobacter sp.
TGAGCTTGTCGATTGCCGACTCGACGGCATGGCGAACTTCGTTGTCGAGGCCTTCGCCGAAATATTCTTTTGCGACGCCGAGCTTGAGACGGCGAACCGGCTTTTCGAGTTCGGCAACATAATCGGGAACGGGAACATCGGCGGAAGTTGAATCCATGGGGTCACGGCCGGCGATGGTACGCAGAATTGTGGCGGCGTCTTTCACGCTCTTAGTGAGCGGGCCGATGTGATCGAGGGATGAAGCGAACGCGATCAGGCCGTAGCGCGAAACGCGGCCGTAGGTGGGCATTAAGCCGACGACGCCGCAGAACGAAGCGGGCTGGCGAATGGATCCGCCAGTGTCTGAGCCGAGCGCGGCGATTGCCATATCGGAGGCGACGGCGGCGACGGAACCGCCGGACGATCCGCCGGGAACGCGCGACAGATCGCGGGGATTGCGCACCGGACGAAATGCGGAATTTTCGTTCGATGAACCCATGGCGAATTCATCACAATTGGTTTTGCCGAGAATAACGGCGCCAGCGGATTCCATGCGAGCGACGGCTGTGGAATCGTAGGCAGGAATGTATTTCTCAAGGCTCTTCGATCCAGCCGTGGTGCGAACCCCGCGAGTCGACATGACATCTTTAATTGCGACCGGAACTCCGGAGAGGGGCGGCAACGGCTTGCCCTCTGCTGCCATGCGATCGATGCGGTCGGCCTGCTCGAGAGCGCGCTCTTTGCACAACGTGAGAAATGCGCCAATCTCTTTATCTTCTTTTTCGATTTCCGCGTAGTGCTCTTCAGCGAGCGCGAGCGCGGTGATCTTGCGCTCTTGGATGGCGGCGCGGGCGGCGTCGATGGTGAGAGAAGTGCTCATTCTGCAGAGAAACTTGTGGACCGGCTCACGTATGAGGCTGACGAATCTTATCTTTCAATCACCTTCGGCACGCGAAAGAAGGTGCCGTCGGTATCGGGAGCATTTTCCAGCGCGACTTCCTGCGGCAGGGACTTGCGCAATCCTTCGACGATGTCGTCGCGGGTCGCGTAGGAAAATCTCTCGGCGCCCTGCTTCGCACGGTCGATGCCACAGCGATCGGAGACTTGGGCCATGGGTTCGACATTGGATGTGTCGAGTTCGTTGAGCTTATCGATGTATTCAAGAATCGAGTTAAGGTCGCGAACCATGGAGGCACGTTCTCCGGAGCTGAGATCCAGATTCGCCAGATCGGCGACGTAGGCAACATCTTTGTCGGTAACTTTCATGGCGCTGGTGTCCAGCCGAGATGCAATTGGCTATTAGTTGCGAAGCGACGGCCGCGTTAAGCCTGACGAATCACAAATTCGATCCGGTCGATTTTTGTTCCGGCGTAGCGATTCAGAGCTGCGAGATAGCGCGCAGCGAGAGCCTGGAGCTCGCGCTTCCAGCCGGCATCAGGCACTTCCACGCTTAACACTCCTTCGCAAAAATTCACGGCGCGCGTACGCTCGGCCACAGCCGAGCCACACGCCAGCGGCCACGCCGTCAGCGGAGCTTCACTGGGCGGCGCGCGGCGTACAGCGCCGACAACAACTTTCTCTAATCCTGCGCCTGCAGGCTCCAGAATAAATTCTCCTTGCGGCGATTCCGTTGCGAGAGTCCGATTCTAACATTGTTCTGGAGGCGTTCCGGGCTCTTCGATTGACGCACACGGGATTTTCAGCACACGCAAGATTCCTCGTCCCGCTGGTAAAAACGCGGCGCTTCGGAATGACGCCAGAAGCTACGGTACGATGAGTCACAGAGGAAATTCGCGGCGCACGTATTCGAGCGCGGCATCATGAGATTGCAGCCGTCCTTCGAGTTGGGCGTCCTCGATGGCTTCGAGGATCTCGCGAAACTTCGGGCCCGGCGCGTAGCCGGCGGCGATCAGGTCATCGCCGGTGACGAGCGATGCGGGGCGAATCTCCTGGGGAGGAGTTTCGTGGAGCTTCGACTGCAGGAATTCGTACGTTCGCAGATTTCCGTGGCTAGCGAGGCTATCGGCGCGATGCAAGGCAAGGTGCTCGTCGAACGCGGCCAGACGGATGAATCGCTTGAGGGTCGATTCCTTCATGCGCGCGACGTGGCCGAAGCGCATGTGATTATCAACCAGCGCGAGGATCTGCTGAGTATCATCTCTCGAGAAGCGTAGGCGCTCGCAGATCGCTTCGGCGATCTTGACACCGACTTCGACGTGATTATCGAAGCGGATGCGATCGGGCGCGCGGCGAAAGGTTGCGGGCTTGCCGACATCGTGCAGAAGCGCCCCCCAGGCAAGGGTGAGCGGGCAAGGCTCAGGAAGATGATCGAGCAACATCAGGGTGTGCGTGAACACGTCGCCCTCGGGATGAAACTCGGGCGGCTGCTCGACTCCCTTCATGGCGGAGATTTCAGGAAGGATTTCGGCTAGAAGCCCGGTTTCGTCCAGCAACAGGAATGCGCGGTGGGCGTGACCTTCGACGAGCATGCGGGTAAGTTCACCGCGGACGCGCTCACGCGAGACGACGCGAATTTCCCGGGCGTGACTTTGGATTGCGCAGAAAGTTGCTGAGTCAATTTCGTATTCGAAGCGAGCGGCAAAGCGGACCGCCCGCAACATGCGCAATTTATCTTCCGCGAGTCTTGTTTCCGGATCGCCGATGGCGCGGATGATCCCGGCCTCGAGATCTTTGCGGCCGCCGACAAAATCGAGCACGCCATTCGTCAGCGGATCCGGGGTCTCGGGGTCGAGCATCATGCCGTTGATGGTGAAGTCACGGCGGATAGCGTCTTCGCGGGGGGTCTGGCTAAAGCGAACCGCATCGGGATGCCGGCCGTCGGTGTAACCGAGATCGCTGCGGAAAGTGGCGACTTCGACAGTGGCGTTCTTGTCTTGCGGATTTTCGGAATACCGTTTTGCCACGGAGGATACACGGGAGTCATCCGGAACCAATACAACCCCGAACTGCGCCCCGACGGCGTAGCTCTCGGGAAAAAGTTCCATGACCTGAGTGGGAGTGGCGCTGGTCGAAACATCGTAGTCGGCGGGTTCGCGATGAAGCAGGAGGTCGCGGACACAACCGCCAGCAAGATAGGCCTGGAAGCCATGCTCGCGAAGCGTGCGGATGATCGAGATGGCAAGTTCCTTCAGCATGTGCGACTGAATTTCAAACGGACGCGTAGTTGAATTAGTCTAGAGTACCGGGTTCTTTATTCGATTATGCCTGACGTTTACATTCTCGGCATTGAGAGTTCTTGCGACGAAACCGCGGCGGCTGTGGTGCGTTCGGGCGAGAAGCTCGTTTCGAATGTAGTGGCTTCGCAGATCGCGCTCCATCAGGCGTATGGAGGAGTAGTGCCGGAGCTGGCATCGCGCGAGCACTTGCGGGCGATTGTTCCGGTGGTGCGGCAGGCGCTGTTGGAGGCGAAGCGGACCTATCAATCGGTAGATGCGATCGCGGTGACGCAAGGACCGGGATTGGCTGGGGCGCTGCTGGTGGGCATCAGCTATGCGAAGGCTTTGGCGTATGCGCTGGATAAGCCGCTGATTGCGGTGAATCATCTGGAAGGGCACATTCATGCGGTTTTGCTGGAGGAGCGGCAGAAGGGAAATCATGAAGTGCGATTTCCCGTGCTGGCGCTGGTGGTTTCCGGAGGGCACACTCATCTTTATTTAGCGGCACAGAAAAATGAGGGATGGACTTACGAGAATATCGGGCACACACGAGATGACGCGGCGGGGGAAGCATTCGACAAGGTTGCGAAGCTGCTAGGGCTCGGTTATCCGGGAGGGCCGGTGATTGACCGGCTGGCGCTGCGTGGCGATGCGGGGGCGGTGAAGTTTCCGCCGGCGCAGATCAAGCACCGCGACCGGCGGGAGCCAAAGGCTGGGCAAGCAAAAGATCAGCCGAAAAGTGAAGAGGATCGGCCGCGATTTGATTTTTCTTACAGTGGTATAAAAACTGCCGTCCTGCGCTACATCGAAGTGCACGAGATGCGGAGTTCGATTGAGAGGCGGCGCGAGGCGATCGCGAAAATTCAGAAGCCGAAGCTGGAGGATTATCTGGCGAATTGCGACAAGAAAACGCTCGACCTGGTGGCTTCATTTCAGCGGGCCGTGGTGGAAGATCTGGTGGGGAAAACGCTGGCAGCGGCGCGGGCGTACGATATCGCGGCGCTTTTTGTGACCGGCGGAGTGGCTGCGAACAATGAACTGAGAGAGACATTCGAGCAGCGAGCGGCGCAAGAAGGACTTCCGGTTAACTTTCCGTCGCGCCCGCTTTCGACTGACAATGCGGCCATGATTGCGGCAGCTGCGTATCCGAAGTTTTTGGCGGGAGATTTTGCGGCGATGGATTTCTCGGCCGAAGCGAGCCTCACGCTGCGCTAGGCGAATTCAGAGTGAGAGTGAGTGGGATGAAAATGCTTGCGCGGGAATATAGCCGTCATGATACCGCGCCGCTTACTTCGCCGCTCGCTGCTGCTTGGCTGCGCCCTTCTTGCGAGTGCCGCGCATGACCGCATCGAGCGCTTTTTCGAGCTGCCCCTGGAGATCAATGTCTTTATAGATGGAGAAATCGGCGCGCTTCTCCTGTTGGTCAAAGCCGCTGGCGCGGCCGGCAACAATAATGATGGGAATGTTGGCCGTCTCGGCTTTGGCCTTAAGCACGGTAATCAGGTCGCTGCCCGTCATCTTGGGCATCTGCATATCAGTGACGATCAGATCGGGATGGATGCGCTTAAGAATCTCGACCGCCTCGACGCCATTGGTGGCCGATTCCACCGTGAAGCCGCGCTCTTCGAGAAAGCGGCAGACGGTGTAGCGGATCAGCATGGAATCGTCGACAACCAGCGCGACCGTAGACATTTTTTTACGTGCGCGAAGGCACACCCCCGCAGACTACCAAGGGATTTCGGCGTCAACAAGCGGGAAGGAGCAGCAACGGTTACCGTAGTGCTGGGTTCGGGAATGATTGGGTTCAGGACTCCTGGGCTTCTTTTTCGACGCGCTCTTCGATGCTCATGTCTTTGAGCTCGCTCGATTCGAAGATTTCGCGGCACTCCAGGCATTCGACAAATTCGGCATCTTCATCGCGGCTGACGATCTGCACGCGAGGATGCTTACAGGGTTGGCCAGGGTTAAGAGGCTGAGAGAACGGCTTTGAGGTCATAAACCGGAAGCGCTGCCCATTGCGAACACAAGGCGGGGCAGATTCGCGGGAATTTCACGGTATTCTAGCCCTGCTTTTCCACTTGTCAAGTCCCCCCTGTGAATAGCGGGCCTCTTTCTGCTCTTCAATTATTGCGGATTTCCACATCGTTTCAGGCGGACAATGGAATTCCGACTAAAAACATCGCCAAAAGGTAAGCCATTCAGCCTTCGTTATTTACCGTCCAATCCGGCCTATGGCAGTTGGCTGGAATGACTTGCCAAGAGACTGAAGGCAAAGTAGAATTAAATACGACGGAAAAGGTCGCAATTACAGCCGGGCGTTACTTAGGAAAGTTCCGGACGATGCTGAAGCTGACGAAAAAAGCGGACTACGCGCTGATGGCGATGAAGCATCTGGCGGATCACGCCCGGGAGGGAACGGGAAGCGCCAGCGCGAAAGACGTGGCTGATTCGTTCGGGATTCCTCCGGAGGCTCTGGCGAAGATTCTGCAGCGCCTGGCAAAAGCGGGGCTGCTGCAGTCGCAACACGGCATCAACGGAGGCTACCGGCTGGCGCGGGCGGCGCACACGATTTCGGCATTTGAAGTGATTCAGGCGATCGACGGGCCGCTGTTTATTACATCGTGCGTGACGGTGCGCGGGGAGTGCGACCAGAGCGACCGATGCAACATCCGTGAGCCGCTGCGTAAGGTGAACGAGAGCATCGAAGCGGTGCTGAAGCGCATCAAGATTTCACACATGCGAGAAGAGCCGGAAACGGCTGAGACGATCACGGCAAAGGCGAGCGAGCTGGTAACGATCGTGTAGCCCGAAACGAGATTGTAAGAGGGTTTTAGAAACTCAGGAGCACAAGGTAGGAGAGGCATTATGAGCACGGATGTAAAGGTCCCCCAGCAACTTCCAGCGACGAAGCATACGGCGCCCAAGGGCGTGAAGCTGCCCATCTACATGGATAACCACGCCACCACGCCCATGGATCCTCGGGTGCTGGAAGAGATGCTGCCATATTTTATGGAGAAGTTCGGCAACGCGGCCAGTCGCAATCACTCATTCGGATGGGCAGGCGAAGAAGGGGTTGAGCTGGCGCGCGAGCGCATTGCGAAGCTGATCGGCGCGACGACGAAAGAGATTATTTTCACCTCGGGCGCGACTGAGAGCGACAACCTCGCCATCAAGGGCGTGGCTGAGATGTACCGCGAAAAGGGCAATCACATCATCACGGCGGTTACCGAACATAAGGCCGTGCTCGATACCTGCAAACGGCTGGAGAAGTACGGTTATCGCGTGACGT
>JASHTD010000403.1 GCA_030040725.1 Candidatus Sulfotelmatobacter sp.
TGTTTACCAGGTTGGATTTGATAATTGAGTTGATCGTACCTACAAGCGACTGATCGCGCAGGAAGGTGTTATGGCCGTCGCTAGGCGCTCCAATGCCGCCGCCATCGAGTGTATCGCCGACCAGCACGCTCATATCGCGTGTATCGACGATTCCGTAGTGGATGGTTAGACGGTTGTTAGTATTGATCTGCTCGTCGAACCGGGCAAACCCGTTATCGTTATTCAGCGTCTTTAGCGTGCTCAGATTCTCCGGAGGTAACCCCAAGGCAATCTTGGCTGCATCGAAGGTTGCCAGATTGCCGATCAGGGTCGCTGGGTAAGTGGGGGATTCTCCCAGCCGCTGACCCTCATAGTTGGCGAAGAAGAAAGTCTTGTCCTTCTGAATTGGTCCGCCTAGCGTCGCTCCAAACTGGCCGCGCCGGTATTGATCATATTGGTCGGTTTGCAGCAGAGACTTGGAGTTTGCGGCTTTGTTGCTTAGATATCCGTAAACCGAACCGTGCAGATCATTGGTGCCCGACTTGGTAACGACGTTGACGATTCCGCCTAGCGCGCGGCCGTACTCGGCGCCAAAGCTGTTATTGACAACGCGAAATTCGCTGACTGCCTCTTGCGAGGGAGTAGCGCGTTGCGATCCCGTGCCTTCGTCGATATAGTCAGCGCCGTCGACGGTAACGGCATTGCTTAAGTCGCGCATGCCGCCGAAAGAAATCCGAGTGACGTCTGGCTCGGTAAAAGTGGATTGGATACTGGTTCTGCCGGTCGCGACGCCGGGCGTAAGCAATGCGAAATCCACGAACTGGCGGCCATTGATCGGCAGGGCCTGAATTTCAGGAGTATCAATCACCTGGCTGATTTCGGTGCGGCTGCTTTCCACCGGCGGCGCTTCAGTTGTCACCGTCACCGTTTCGCCGACGCTGGCCACTTTCAGAGTCACGTTGAGTGTCGCCGTTTGCCCGACGGTCAGCGTCAACCCAGTTTGCACGGACTTGGAAAATCCGGGCGCCTGGGTCGAAAGTTCGTATTGTCCGGGTGGCAAATTCGGGACCACATAGTAGCCGGCGGCGTTAGTTGTAGCTGTGTAGCTTAGATTCGTACCAAGGTTGCGGGCGGTGACTGATGCTCCGACCATGATCCGGCCGCTTGCATCTTGGACTGTGCCGTTCAACTGAGCGAAGCTGAGAGCCGCTTGCCCAAAGCTCTGCGGCAAGAAGCTCATCGTAAGCAAACAAATGAGCCCAACGTTCAACGCTGAACGCAGTTTCATGACCTTCCCCTTTTCAGGTCACCCGAGTTTAATCCCACGGAAAATCTCAGGCACATCAAAAGGCGCAGCATCAAGGCCGCGCCACTATGTACACTTTGCTTTTCCGAAACCCCACTCTTGCGGCAAATTGCGAACGCTGTGTCCTGGCAGATGAAGCGCAGCGCGTGAAGCTCATACGTTGTGCCGAGCAGCATCGTACGGAAAGCAAAAAACTGTCCAATACATGTTTGGTCGGATTGTTATACCAGCCGGGTATGACGATGAAAAACTGATCGACGCGTGGCTCAAGTAATCGAGATGTCTTATCAATTGTCAACAAGGCAACATGAGAGCCTAGTAACCGTCTGCCTCGATGCTGAGTTCATTCCCTCTGGTTTTCTATGCGGTTGCCTTGCGCCACCGGTCATCGATCCGGCGTTCAAAACGTGGAGTCGTCGCCTTACCGCCGTGCTATACTCCCCGCCGTTTCGATAAGCCGCATCGGCCGGCTATTTGACGAAGAAGGCACTTCGCTTTGATTAAGCTTCCGGCAACGTTCAACGTCGCTTCCTACTTCGTGGATCGCAACGTCCAGGAAGGAAAAGGAAGTACCATCGCCATCGAGTACGGCTTGGAGAAAATCAGTTATCAGGAACTGATGGAAAACACCGATCGAGCCGGCAACGCGCTGCGAAGGCTTGGGGTTCGAATGGAGGAACGGGTGGCCATCCTGCTTCCCGATTCTCCGGAATTTCTGTATTCGTTCTTTGGCGCCATCAAATTGGGGGCAGTTGCCGTCCCTTTGAACACTTACCTGCAACCGCCAGAGTACGAATATCTGCTCAATGACACGCGGGCCCGCGCGCTCATCGCACATCACAGCCTGTTGCCGCAGGTGCAGCTTATCGGGAGGCAACGCCTCCCATACCTTCAGGAAATCATTGTGGCCGGCGGCGAACACAACTCGGGCTCCCCCGTTTTCGAGGAATTGATGGAATCCTCCGGTCCGGAATTAAGAGAGGCACAGACCAGCCGAGACGATGCCGCGTTCTGGCTTTATTCCTCGGGCAGCACCGGGGCGTCTAAGGCTTGCGTTCACCTTCATCACGACATGGTAGTGTGCTCGGAGCTATACGCTAAAGGCATTTTAGGCATTAACGATCGCGACCGCTGCTACAGTGTGGCCCGGTTGTTTTTCGCTTATGGTTTGGGAAACGCGGGATATTTCCCGCTAAGCTGCGGGGCGACGACGATTCTTTCTCCGGCTCGTCCGGTGGCGTCGGAAATTTATGAAAACATCGAACGGCATCGCCCGACTCTTTTTTTCTCTGTGCCCTCGAACTACGCGGCGTTGCTGGCCTGTACCCGGCCGGATGGTAAGGAATTTGATCTAAGCAGTATTCGTTACGCGGTTTCAGCGGGCGAATCTCTGCCGGCGCCTTTATTCGAACGCTTCAAACAGCGTTTCGGAATTGAAATTCTGGACGGTCTGGGTTCAACCGAAACGCTCCAAATGGTGATTTCCAACCGGCCCGGCGAGATCCGGCCGGGATCGAGCGGAAAAATTATCCCCGGTTATCAGGCAAAACTTATCGACGAAACAGGCGGTGAAGTAGCCAACGGTGAAATCGGCGCGCTTCTGATCAAGGGTGACTCCACCTGCGCCGGTTATTGGAATCAGCACGAGAAAACCAAGGAAACTTTTGAAGGCCCCTGGTTCCACACTGGCGACAAATATTATCAGGATGAGGATAGTTATTTCTGGTATGCGGGGCGGGCGGATGATTTGTTTAAGGTCAATGGCCGATGGCTTAGCCCAGCGGAAGTGGAAAGCGCGTTGATCGCACACCCGGCAGTGCAGGAGGCAGCAGTGATTGCCCGCGAGGACACGAACCAACTCACCAAGCCCGCGGCTTACGTGGTCATCAAACCTGGTTTTCCTGAAAATGAAGAGCTTGCCCACACTTTGCAGGACTGGGTAATGGAGCGATTGGGGGCCTACAAGCGGCCGCGGTGGATCACATTCTTGTCCGATCTGCCGAAGACGTCCACCGGAAAACTCCAGCGCTTCAAACTGCGGGAGCTGCAGGAAAGAATCGACCGGTGATCTTTCCGGTGTTGGATTCTCAACTTGGAACACGTGGGGCTGGCGCATAAAAATAATTTTCACTCATACTCAAAA
>JASHTD010000404.1 GCA_030040725.1 Candidatus Sulfotelmatobacter sp.
AGCGCCGCAATGAAAAGAAACAATGCCTGTGTGAGGTGCAAACTCTCCAGATGCTTGAGCCGGCTTAAGCGTCGCAAGGCTTGCGCGGCCCGACCGTTTCCCAACCCGGCTAAATCACAAGCGAATTTGCAATAATAGTCCCAGCCAGAATCGCCGATCGCTTCGCAGATTCAACCCGGCCTTTCTTGTCGATCCCATGTCTCCAGCCGAAATCGAAATTATTGCCCGCGAAATCCATTCCGCTTATCAGAGCGGCGGCACGATTAGCCCTCCCTCTGCGCGCCCCGGATTCGATCTCGATGCCGCCTATGCAGTTGAGGCGAAGCTGAAGCAGTTCCGCGAAGCCGCGGGGCATAAGGCGGTCGGCCGCAAAGTGGGTTTTGCCAACAAAGCCATGTGGCGGGTTCTCAAATTGGAGACGCTCCTCTGGGCCCACATGTACGACGACACCGTCCACTACGCGCCGAACAATTCAGCCGCCTTAAGCATTGCGAATCCGCGCTCGCTGAAGATCGAGCCCGAAATTGTTTTCGGCTTGAAAGAGCCAATCGCCGCACCCGTGCTCGACGCTTTCCCCGCGCTTGCGGCAGTCGATTGGCTCGCAATGGGATTCGAGATTATCGATTGCCCCTATCCGGAATGGAAGTTTCAGCCCGCCGACTTCGTCGCCTCCTTTGGCCTTCATGCCGCGCTGGTCGTCGGCGAAAAGATAAAGGTTTCTCCCGGTTCCATTCCGAAGCTGGTCGATGAGCTGCCAAACTTCAAGCTGCGCATGTTGAAGAGGGGAGAACTGGTGGAACAGGGATCGGGCAAAAACTCGCTGAAGAGTCCGGCCCTGTGCCTGGCCGAACTCGGCGCAGCCATCGCGCGCCGCCTTCCCGAGGAACCGCTCAAAGCCGGCGAGTTGATTAGCTCCGGCACGCTGACTGCCGGCCATGAGATCGCGCGAGGCGATCTCTGGACCGCAGAAGTTGAGGGCATCTCCTTGCCGCCCCTTACGCTGCGTCTGCCATAGCTCAGGGTCTGAACTTCCGCCGAGGATTGCGATAGCGGAATTGGCAGAAAACAAAAACCGCGCTGCCGGTTAGCAGCGCGGTTCGAATGACTGCGTCGAGCGTTCGGCGCAGTTTGAGAATTAGGCTTTAGCCAGTTTGCGGCGGCGGAGCGTCTCCGCAAGACCCACCAGACCCGTTCCCAGCAGCAACAGGCTGCTTGGCTCAGGGACGGCGCTGTATCCGATAAACTCTTGCGGCCCCATGCCCGGCTGGGCATTCAGCGGTGTGTAGAGCAGCAATCCATTGAACGCTGAATTCGTCGCACTTGAAGCCATCGCCAGATAGGTGGCCTCAGTCGCTGCAAAGACCGGGTGACTCAGGAAGTAGGAACTGTCAGCCGCGTTCTTGGAAAACAGGCCCCAGATCGCCCATTGAGCGGTGTTGCTGTTCAATGTCTTATCAATGACGCTCTCGAACATTAAGCCGGCGGCTTTGTAGTCCAGCGTCATGGACGGTCCGAACATGCTGTTTGCGATGCCCTGCAGAAAGGGCGACACCGTGTACGTGTAGGTCACGTGGAAGTTGACGCTGTTGTCGAACGAATCACACATCAGCGCCGTGTAGGTCGAGCTTCCGTTGATCGAGAAATAATAGGGGTATCCAATGTAAGGTGAACCATTCTGAGCATGCGCTCCGCCGTGGCCCTCATACACCATCTGCACCGTAGTGCCGAAGGCTGAACCAACCACGAGCAGGGAGAACACCAGAACCGACAGAACAAGGTGAAAACGACTTAGGCGCATCGATTTGCCTCCAGGCAAATGTACAACTGGACAGCGAAAAAGTTAGTTGCGTAACAACTGATAAAGGTTTCCTTCAACGAGGGAACTTGCCCAGAACATCCAGAGGAGATGTAAAGCTCGGTCAACACCGGCTCCGCGCCGAAGGGCTGCACTTTGTCAAGGGATACAAAACTTACCCTCGTAACATACATAAGAGTACCAGCGGATGCCAAACCGGGACATGGCCCAGAAGTGGCGTTACCAGAGTTACCACCAGGCGAACCGTATTAGAACCGCTTCAATCCGCCGGCGGACCTGTCGCTCTTGTCAAAAATTGGGACGAGAAGGAAATCCACAGGATATTTCTGTGCAAAGCCTTCTCTCGTCTGCTACGATTGGTCGCAAAAACAAGCGGATATCCTTTATTTTCTGCAAGCGAAATGAAGGAGAAATGGCACTCAAACTGCCCCCTGTTGTTCTGCCAGAGTGCCCGGAGTTTTCCCAGCATCTCCGTCGCAGGTAGGAGTCGTTCGTGTCCGATCCCGAGAACGGGAATGTCCACGTAATTGTCAAGCGTCGGCGCACCCGCCGTCATCGCCGCCATCTTTTAATTCGCCGTTTGCTGTCTCTCGCTGTCCTGGCCGTGTTTACCGCAGGAATTTCCGTCTTTGCTTTGCGGTATTTCGGTTTTCCCACGTTTGGCAGGCAATCTCAGGCAGCCGATTCTGAGAGTGTCCTCGGGCGCGAACAGACCGCGCTGCTGGATCAGATTCTGTCGCAGGTTCACGCCGCGCGTCCGGTTTACCCCTATTCCATTGTGCCCGGTGGCGTCCAGGATGCCGGGGAGTTGAAGTGGGTCGCAGAACATGACCCAATCGTGGCCGCACACTACGCCGGTTTCGATTATGACCATGCGCGCGTTGTCGAGGTCACGCTTGCGCGCTCGGTTTATGTCTCCTACCGCATCGGCAATCACGTCTACTGGATGCGGCGAAGAATCAGACTGCACAAAGGCGAAAAGCTGATCACCGACGGGCGCATCACCGCTCGCGGGCGCTGCGGCAATCAGGTGGCGGAAAAGCCGCAGCCCGCGGTTGCTCCCGCCGAACCCGCGCCCGAAGCCTTCGAGCACCCGATGCAGTCGGCTGGCACCGCAATGCCGTCCCCTCCGGTTCCCTTTGAATCGGCCCTGCTGAGCCGTCCGCAGCCGGAACTGGCCCCCGACGGACCGCTGAGTATTGTCAGCTCGTTTGGCGGGGGAAATCCCATCGCGATTTCGCCTCCTGCTCTGCCCGCTGGTTTGTGTGCGCCCGTGCCAAAAAGAAAAGGCGGAGCAGAGATCGAAGACGTGGCGGCCGCAAGCGGCAGTACGAACGGCAAGAAGAAACTCGGTCCCTGCGGCAGTCAGCTTCCATCTCCCGTGCCCGAGCCCACAACCTGGATCTTCCTCGTTACTGGATGC
>JASHTD010000405.1 GCA_030040725.1 Candidatus Sulfotelmatobacter sp.
ATGCCGCCGAGAGTATAACGCTCACCTTCGTCGATGGACATAGTGATGTCAACGGCTTTTCCTGGACCACTTTGAATCAGCGGTATATGGCCGCCCTGATGGCCAGTGTCGTGAATCTGCGTCTTGGGCTCGCCCACGGTATTCATTTTGAAATAGCCGCGGTTCTGGTACTCGTTGCGGACGCGCTCGGTGTCCTCTTCGAGCTTAGTGGCGTCGTAGGTGCGAGCAAAAATGTTTTCCAGAAAGATGGAATGCGGTATGCCGATCGGCCGGAGGTTCTTCATGGCGTAGCGCAGAATCCGGCTCTTAACATTCTTGTTTCCCTCAAATCGAATCTTGCCGACTTTGACTTTCGGTCCCTCTTTGATAACGAACGTGATTCCCACCGCCGCCGGGGGAATCTGCCGCACTTCGGTCCGGATGGTGGAGAACTGCCGCCCGTGTTCGGCCAGCAATCCCTTGATGGCCACCTCCGCCTTCTTTACCTTTGTCGGATCGTACTGACTCTCCACGGACAATCCGACTTTAGCTTCCTTAAAACGGTCGAGCACGTCGCTCGTGGAAATAGAACTCAGGCCCACGTAGTTGATCTCGCGGATGGTGGGCTTTTCTTTGACTTGAATGATTAAGCGCCAGCCTTTGGCGGTTTGTTCGCGAAGAAATTTGATGTCTTCGAAGTAGCCTGTATTCCACAGCGCATTGAAATCGCGCTCCAGAGCAGCGGGGTCGTAAATATCGCCCGCGTGAGTGAAGATGCGGGCCTTCACGGTCTCGCCAGGGATTCGGCGATTGCCCTGCACCACGATGTCCGCGATCACGTCGCTTTGCGCCCAACTTGGCAGGCCGAGCAAAACAAGCAGTGCGAGAGCCATCGCGTACCCGAACCACCTCATGCGTCGGCCCAGGCTGAGCCAGGAAGAGGATCGAGGATGCGCCGCGACGAAAGGACGCGGCCCGCGCTGGGGCACAGCTATCTCCGCATGAGCACAAAAATGAATCGCTACGACCTCAGCCTCTGGGATGTGGGAAAACGATCATTATACGTAGAGAAGCAGGAAGCGTCCAAGGTTCAGTAGCCGCTGGGCGGCCTTGCTGCCCAGTCTTTGGTCCAGTTTTTTGTCATGAGTTCTGACGACACCCATGGGCTAATTCCCGACCAGCGAGCGGAAGCCACTAATCGCCAGCTGACTCCACCTCCACCAAGACGGAATAAAACGTCGCGGAGTTGCCTAGATCGGAAAGTTTTTCTGAAGTAAGCACATTAATGTTTTTCCCTTCGGGAGTCAGTTTGGCCCAATTGAGCCTGGCAGAAACCACTCCCGGTTGAACTGCGCCGTCGACGCGAGCGCGCAGAAAAATTTCTCCCCGCTGATTGTAGACTCTTACCTTGTCACGATCGGCAATTCCTCGCGCGCGGGCATCGGCCAAGTTTATTTCGAGCAGGCCGGTTTCTTCCATGGCTTGAACCGAGGGCAGATTGGAGAAGCTCGAGTTCAAAAAATTGTCGGATTTGCGGGCCAGCATTTCGAGCGGAAACTTCTTTTTCTCGCTTCCATGGCGGGATTCGACGGCCGGCTTGAACTCGGCTACGGGATCAAGCCCCTGGGCTTTTATCGCCTCACTATAAAGTTCCGCTCGTCCCGAGGGAGTGCGAAAACCTCCTTGCGCGAAGGGGAGGAACGGCGCATCAGGCGCAACGGAACCGGAAACGCCCGCAGATTGAGAGCCGGAAGCGGCAAAATTCAATCGGACGTGTTTCTGGGTCTCCAATCTCTCGCGGTCGATGCCCTGCAACCAGGGATTTTCTGAATGCAGAGCACTGTCGATCATCTGGCCGATGCTTTCGCGGAAACATGCGTCTTTGAAGCCCATGCGATCGGCGAGAGCGCGGAATACCTCGACATTCGATCGGCACTCGCCCAGCGGATCAATCGCCTGGTTCGAAATTTGCAGATAATAGTGGCCGTACGCAGCCAGCAGATCCTTGTGTTCGAAAAACGTCGTTGCCGGTAAAACGATGTCAGCGTAGTCGGTCGTGTCAGTAAAAAACTGCTCGTGGACCACAGTGAACAAATCACGCCGCATGAGGCCGCGGATTACCTTGCTATGATTCGGGCAAACGGCTGCCGGATTTGAGTTATAGACAAAGAGCGCCTTCAGCGACGGATCCTTCAATGTGTTCAGGGCCGAGCCAAGCTCCACCATGTTCACGGAGCGCGGCGGTCGATCCAATCCATCCGGCTTCAGGTCCGGACGCGTCAGCGCGTCTTTATTGAGACCAAAGGCGCCACTGGTCGAGAGCTGCAGGCCGCCGCCAACGTGCATCCACGACCCCGTGATGCAGGGCAGCATCGCGATCGCGCGTGTCGCCATCCCTCCGCCCTCAGAGCGCTGTACGCCATAATTCAAGCGAATCACTGAGGGACGCACGGTCGCATACTCTCGCGCCAGCTTGCGAATATCTGCAGCGTCAATTCCGGTCCATTGCGACACACGCTCCGGTGGGTAATCTCTCACCTTCTCCCGCAGTTGCTCGAAGCCCAAGGTGTATTTGGCGACGTACTCGGCATCGTGCAGGTTCTCTCTGATGATCACGTGCATCATGGCGAGCGCAAGCGCACCGTCGGTTCCGGGATTAATCGGAAGATACCAATCGGCGCAGGCCGCAGTTCGCGTGCGGTAGGGATCGATCACGACCAGCTTTGCACCCTTGCGCCGCGCTTCCGTAATAAATGGCCAGAGGTGAACGTTGTTGCCGTGAATGTTCGCTGCCCAGGCGATGATATAGCGCGAATGAACGAACTGCTCCGGTTCGGTTCCGAGTTTCACACCCAGAACGGAAATCAGCCCAGCCTCGCCCGCTGCCGAACAAATTGCACGCTCCAGTTGCGAGGCGCCGAGACGACCAAAGAA